>JBEKNM010000319.1:0-5706 GCA_049522835.1 Mycobacterium sp. | reverse complement strand
GGTGGTGGGACCTCGAGCACTGGGCTTCTCGGTGGTCTTCTGGGCGGGGGCTTGCCGAACCTCACCGCGTTGTTGAGCCCCCCAAACCTGGGCGGCTTGACCACTGGCTTGAACACCGTCCTTGGCGGCTTGACCAGCGGTTTTAGCTCGCTTTCCGGCGGGTTTAGCTCGCTTTCCGGCGGGTTTAGCTCGCTTTTCAGCGGCTTCAACCCGAGTTCCTTGGCAACACTTCTCGGCGGCGGCTTCAGCTTCAACGCGAATCCCTTCATTACAGCCCTCACCAACTTGACCGGGCCCATAAACTTCGGCAACTTGGCCCCTGGCTTGAACCTCACGTCTGGACCCTTGGGCCCGACCTTCGGCGGCATCGGACTAGACCTGAGCAACTTCTTGTCCAATGAGCTGGCCAACGGAATTACGCTGTCCAACCTTGAATCACTTGCTACCGGGCTCTTCCAGGACGTGCCCGCCCTCCAGGGACTACTGCCTCTGCTGCAGGACCTGCTACCGGGGCTGTTCCCGACAAGCTCAACGGTTGTTGGCGCCTACCCCAACCCATATCAAGTCCTGGGCGAGACCACAGTCATCAATCTGAATCTGATCGGCTCTCAGTTCATGAATCACCCGTTCCCGATCCTGAACCAGATCGCCAGCAATCAGAGCCATTACTTCCAGGAGTTCTCCAACGGGGTCGCGATCGACCTCGCGAACTTCCCGGCGAACGTGCCGGCGAACTTCCAACTCGCCATCCAGGGCGCATCGACCTTCAACCCGGCGGCCATGGGGCAGACGTTCACCAACGGCACCAGCGGCTTCTACGGGACGGTCGGCACGTCGCTACAGAACTTCGGCTCCGCCATCCAGGGCACACTGCCTACCTTCGAGAACGACATGGGGCTGGTTGGCACCTCGATAGCGACGGGCGATTACCACGGCGCGGTGGAGCACGGGGGACGCGGAGCCCTGGATCTCTTCATTGCCGGATTCGACACCAGCCAGTTGGGGATCGGTGGCAGTATCGCTCTGCTCCCTCCTAACATCGCGCTCACTATCGCGGGACCTGTCGGGTTGCTGGGCCCGGCGGGAGCCCTACTCCCCATCCTCACCGCCATGGGACAGCAGGTGCAGGGCCTCGCCAGCCTGATGCCCGCCGGCTCTATCCCTGCACAGATGGTGGGCAACTTCGCCAACGGGCTCGCTACGGTCCTGAACGGAGGCATCTCGGCGGACTTCGACGTAAACGCAGCCCTTGTGCCTCTGGGCGCAACCCTGGCCGGCGACGCCATATTCGGGTTCCCGTTGCAGCTGGGCTTTGCGGTACTCGGTTTTCCGTTCACCACACTGAACGGGTTCGCAACGGGCGCGACGGCGTTTTCGACCGCACTGCAGACCGGGAACGCCTTAGGCGCGTTGAACGCGATCGCCGATACGCCTGCTTACGCCTTGAACGGCATGCTCAATGGCTCCATCCTCGTGGATCTGCCGCTGCCGGTGAGCACCGACGGTGTTACCCTGCCGTCCACGGCCCACCTGCCCTTCCAAGGGCTTCTTACTCCGCCGCAACAGCTTACGGTCACAATGCCGCTGAGTGTTGCTGGTATTCCATTGACAATCAACGCCACCCTCGGCGGCACGGAGTTTGCCGGCCTCTTTCCGTTCCTGGTGAACACCTTGCCCGACCAGTTCGCCTTGGCGATTTCGCCCGGGGCTAGCACCACGGCGTAGCCGGGTCCCGACCCGGCCACCCAGTGGAACGGTCGGGTGAAATCGTCAGTCGATCCGTGGCTGATCGCCGACTCGGTGGAATCAGGGCGAGGTCAGGACGCCCCTGCGGTGCCCTATTACGTCTGCTCGTAGGTGCCGTGGATGTAGGCTCGCGCAATCGCGTGCTGGAACAGGTTGAAGCCGAGAAAAGCGGGGCTGGCGTCCTCGGTGAGCTCGAGCTTGTCGACGTCCACGGCATGCACGGCGACGTAGTAACGATGCGCGCCGTGGCCGGGAGGCGGTGCGGCGCCGACGTAGCGACGCATGCCGGCGTCGTTGACCAGCTGTACTGCATCGCCCGGCAGCTCACGGCCGTCGCCTGCGCCGTCGGGCAGCTCGGTGACGTCGGCGGGCAGGTTGGCCACCGCCCAGTGCCAGAACCCGGACAAAGTCGGGGCGTCGGGGTCATAGACGGTGACCGCGAAGCTGCGAGTCTCCTCGGGGAACCCCGACCAGCTCAGTTGCGGGCTGACGTCTGCTCCGCCGGCGCCCATGATCCCGCTGATTTGCGCTGTAGCCAGCGGTTGTCCGTCGGTAATCGATTCCGAGGTCAGGGTGAAAGTCGGCAGCTTGGGCAGCGCGTCATATGGGTCGGACGGCAAGCGCATGGGCGATCCTCTCGGGTAGTCATTTTGAATTTTCGACTAGCAGTGTGTCAGGAAGTGCGCCAGCACATCGGTTCCGAACCTCAGCGCATCGATGGGTACCCGCTCGTCAACGCCGTGGAACAACGAGGCGAAATCCAATTCCGGTGGCAACCGCAGCGGGCTGAACCCGAAGCAACGAATGCCCAAGCGTGAGAAGGCTTTCGCGTCTGTGCCACCGGAGAGCATGTAGGGCACCGTGCGGCCGTCCGGGTCGAGCGCCAGCACCGCGGCGTTCATCGCATCGACCAAGTCACCGTCGAAGCTGGTTTCATACGACGGGAAGTCCCTGATCCACTCGCGCGTCACGTCCGGGCCGATCAGCTCGTCGACCTCTGCCTCGAACGCGGCCTTACGGCCCGGAAGGATGCGGCAGTCGACGACGGCTTCTGCGGTCGCCGGGATGACGTTGGCCTTGTACCCGGCCTTGAGCATCGTCGGGTTGGCGGTGTCGTGCAGCACGGCCTTCAGCATGCGGGCCATCGGGCCAAGCTTTTCGATCACCCCCTCCAAGTCCGGTGAGTCGGTGTCGAACGTGAGGCCGGTCTCCTGGCTGATAGCAGCAAGGAACTGGACGACGGTGTCAGTGGCCACGAGCGGAAACCGGTGCCGGCCCAGCCGGGCGACCGCCTCGGCAACCGCGGTGACCGCGTTCTGATCCTGGACCATCGAGCCGTGTCCGGCCGGGCCCCGAGCGGTCAGCCGCATCCACGACAAGCCCTTCTCGGCCGTTTCAATTAAGTAGAGGCGGCGCTCACTCCCGTCAGGGCGTGGCATGGTCAGGGAAAAACCGCCCACTTCACCGATCGCCTCGGTCACCCCTTCGAACAGATCGGGGCGATTGTCGACCAGCCACTGCGCCCCGTAGTGACCGCCGTGCTCTTCGTCGGCGACGAACGCGAACAGCAGATCGCGTGGCGGCACGATGCCGGCCCGCTTGAGCTGCCGGGCGACCACGATCATCATGCCGACCATGTCCTTCATGTCGACGGCGCCGCGGCCCCACACATAACCGTCCTCGATCGCGCCGGAAAACGGGTGCACGCTCCATTCGGCCGGTTCGGCCGGCACCACGTCGAGATGCCCGTGGATCAGCAGTGCGCCACGAGAGCTGTCCGCGCCTTTGAGGCGGGCGAACACATTGCCCCGGCCGGGCGCGCCGGATTCGAGATATTCAGGCTGGTAGCCGACCTCTGCGAGCTGCTCGCCGACCCATTGCGCGCATTCGGCCTCGCCTTGCGTGGTCTCGAGTTCGCCGGTGTTGGTGGTATCGAACCGGATCAATCTGCTGACAACTTCGACCACATCATCGCTGGGCTTGTTTGGAACCTCGGTCTCCGCTGTCACAACCACCTTTCCTACCACTGTCGGGGCCGCCCGGCTCCACCTCGGCCCGCCCCGCGGGCCGCATCGTCGGCGAGCTGGGTTGGGTCCGCGCGGGCCGATCCGATAGCCTTAGCTGCCAACCCGTGCGGTTTGGTCTTGTCCGAGTGGCGGAATGGCAGACGCGCTAGCTTGAGGTGCTAGTGCCCTACTAATGGGCGTGGGGGTTCAAGTCCCCCCTCGGACACCGTGTGCGATGAGCCCGGTTATGGGCTATGCATCGAGATTGCCGTCGTGGCTGCGATGGGCGCGAAGCGCAACCCCTCACCATGCCAAACCGGGCGAAAGACCGACCCGCTGATACCCCGGATCCTCTAAGCCATGCCGACACGCAAAGCGTTCCCGCACAACGCCCGTCTTGGTCAAGTCGTCTTGAGAAGCTCGCCGCCACACGTAGGCTAAACGGGGGCCATCAGCCGGGAGTGCAACCAATGAACCCACCGAGTCGCTTTATCCGGCGCACAGCGACGCTCCCGTTCCGGGACCGCCGCGAAGCTGGTCGCGCGCTCGCCGAAGAGCTAACGTCCTACCGCGGCAAGGACGGTTTGCTTGTCCTGGGGTTGGCTCGCGGTGGTGTTCCCGTCGGCTGGGAAATCGCCTCGGCGCTGCATGCCGCGCTGGACGTGTTCCTGGTGCGCAAGCTCGGAGTACCGCGTTGGTCCGAGCTTGCGATGGGCGCATTGGCCAGCGGCGGCGGTGTCGTGATGAACAACGACGTCGTTTCCGGCTTGCAGATCACCGATGAGCAGGTGCGCGCGGTGATCGACAGCGAGACGGCCGAGCTCACGCGGCGCGAGCAGGCATATCGCGGCGGTCAACCCGGCGCCGACCCGCGGGGCAAGATCGTGATGCTGGTCGACGACGGCATCGCCACCGGTGCCAGCATGCTGGCTGCCCTCCGGGCCGTGCGAGCAGCCGGCCCGCAATCGATCGTCGTCGCGGTACCTGTTGGGCCGCAATCAGTCTGCCGCGAACTTGCGCGGGAAGCCGATGACGTGGTGTGCGCGACCATGCCACCCGCGTTCGAGGCCGTCGGACAGGTTTACGCCGACTTCCATCAAGTCACTGACGATGAAGTTCGCGAGCTGCTCAATACGCCAACCAGGTGAGCTTGTCGGCCCTTCCATTTGGGCTCCCGTATTTGGCTGATCTATCTGGCTCTATTTCGCGTCGTCGCCGCGGCCCTCGGCGGGTACCGCCGATTCCTCGCTCGCGTCGGTGCCGGCTTTCTCCGACGATTTCGCGCCCCGGTCGCCCTCGTCTGGGACTTCCTCGGGGTAGTCGAAGTAGCCGTCCTCTTCGACTAGAGCCTTATCTCCGGGCCCTTCTTCGGTCCCGTCTTCGTCCGAGCCTTCGGCGCCCGCGTCACGTCGCTGGCGCTCGCGTATCGCGTCGATGATCAGCAGCACCACGCCCAGGAAACTGGCGCCGATGCACACCCAGGCCACTAGTTCGTTGCTGGTCACGACCGCGAAAACCAACGCGACAAGCCCGATTAGGGCCAATACCAGCGCAACGATCAGCATCGATCATCCTCCAGCCGACAAGCGGTACTCCAGATACTAGTTGTTTCCCCGGTTGAATTGGTCGAACCCACCAGCATCTGCGCTGGAATCGACCGGCGCCGCCGATCCCCGCTGGCCGAGTTCCTCGAGCTGAGATTCCAGGTAGGTCTTGAGTCGGGTGCGGTACTCGCGTTCGAAGGTACGTAGCTGCTCGAGGCGGCCTTCCAGCACGGTGCGCTGCTGGTTGATGGTTCCCATGATCTCGGAATGCTTGCGTTCTGCATCGGCCTGCAGAGCGTCGGCCTTCTCCTGGGCATGGCGCAATTGACTCTCGGAGCGGGTTTGGGCGTCGGCCAACATGGCGTCGGCGCGCTGCCGGGCCTCGGCGACCGAGGTCTCGGCGGTGTGAC
>JBEKNM010000318.1:0-5707 GCA_049522835.1 Mycobacterium sp. | reverse complement strand
TGATCAAGAACTGCGCTGACCTGGACGCGGATCCCAGCCGCATCGCTGTGATGGGTAGGGACGCGGGCGCCGCACTGGTTGCGGGCCTGACCCAGTCGATGTTTGACGACGAGGTCCTACGATCCTGATGCAGATCCTGCACCAGCCGATGCTCGACTCCGACGCCACGCCGTCGCGGCGCGAGTTCCAGCGCACCCCGGGCCTCAACGGTCAAGCCGTCAGCCGCGCTTGGGGCCATTACCTCGGCCATACCAGTGCGAGCGGTCACCACGTCCCCGCACACCGGGCGAACCTGGAGGGGCTGCCCCCCACGTTCATCAGCTGCTCCGAGATCGACCCGTGTCGCGATGAAGCTATCGACTATGCCAACCGGCTCCTGCATGCCTACGTCCACACCGAATTGCACGTTATCGCAGCGACATTCAATGGCTTCGACGCATTGGTTCCGGATTGGGTTGTCTCCCAAGAGAACCGGGCTTTGCACGCTCAGTCGCTGCGCCGCGTGTTCGACATGTAGGCCGATGAGCGCCTAAACCGGGGTGAACTTGTTGATCAGCCAGTTGCCGTTGATCAAGGTCAGGTTCACCACGATGCTGCTGATCGCCAGCGAGGGTTGGTTGCTGTCCTTGGTTGTGGTGGTCTGATCGACGAAAAGCAGAACAACGGCCGAATCGGGGTGCAGCTCTGACACCGCGGCGCCGGTCACATGAGCCGCGGTCTTGAGCGACTTCTCTTTGGCCGCCGGACCCACGACCTGCTCAGTGAACTGGTTGTAATAGGTCAGGAAATCCCCGGTCAGGTGCGATTTCGCGTTATCGAAGTCTTGGTCAAGAGTGTCGGGTGCGTAGGACAACACCGCGACAGTCGCGTCGGACGCAGCGCTGACGACCGTCTGCTTGACGCTGGAGTCGGTCTGTTGATCGGGCCGGCACTGCTTGAAGTAGATCCAAGACGCCGCACCGCCGGTGATCACCATGAGCGCGATCAGAATCGGCGGAACGAATTTGGAGTTGATCGCGTGTCGCACGCTCGGCAGGCCCGGCACGCGCGGCATGCGCGGCATGCGCGGCATGCGCGGCAGGCGACGCGAACTTTTTATCTGCTCGGTGGCGTCGTCTTGAACGTCTATGCCGGCCGGATCGATCTCGACGGTTTCTGAGTCGCGCGCATCATCGGTCACGGTACGTACTCGACCTTCGACATCTTGTACTGTCCGTCGACTTCGGTCACGGTCACCTTGAGCCGCCATACCCGCGCTGGTTCGTCCTTTCCGGGCGGTGAATTGGTGATGCGTGACGTCGCTGCGACCAATATCGATGCCGAATTGCCGTTCATGGACTGGAGAGCGGTCGCGTTCACGGTTCCTTCAGTGATCGCTTTCGATTGCTGGACCACGGATGTGAAAGTGTTGGCCCGCTGCTGGAAGTCCTCCTTGAATTCGCCGGTGGAGCTGTCGATCACACGTTGGACGTCTTCTTTGGCTTTGTTGAAGTCCAGGGAGGTCATGTTGATGACGCCTTGCTTGGCCCCGGCGACGAACTCCGCTTCGCGCGCTCGGCGCTGGGTGGCCTGATGGTGTTGAAGCTCCATGTATACGGCGATCGCGACAAAAAAACAGATGCTGACGATCGCGGCTGCCTTGCCAACTATGGACAGCGGCGGCAGCCGGCGTCGCCATTTGGCTGGCGGGATTTCCGGCTCCGCGGCTTCGGCGGACTCGTCCGGGTAGTCCTCGACGTTATCCTCATCCGCTTCGTAATCGTCATCCTCTTCGTCATCCTCATCCGCTTCGAAATCCTCGTCGTAGTCCTCGTCCTCGTCGTAATACTCGATGGCTTCCTCTTCGGCCGCGGCGGCCGCGGCTTCCGCATCAGCAGCCGCGGCGGCGGCGTCACCGTAATCCTCGGCGGTTTCAGCCATGGCCAGCGCTTCACGTCGAAGCCGCGCGGCGCGGGCGCGCGCTTGCGCCGCCTTCGCAAGCGCCTCGGCTGCGGCGGCTTCCGCTTCGGCTTCTTCGAGCCACACCACCGCATCAGCTGCCGAATGGGGCGAATCCGGCGACGGTTCGTTCGCGTCAGCCATCGCTGTTACCACTCGTCAACATCATTATCGACTGGACTCCGGTATCTCTTACTGTATTACTCATTGCTAACATCAGAGTCGCCACCGAACTCCGACGAGGACCGACCAGGCGGATGATCACCCACCCAAACTTTGTCCCCTACTTTCTCCCTTGCTTTCGCGCTTGCTGTCTCGAAGGCCGACGAATGCCAAGAAAGGTCCTGCCGGCATCATGACCGTTGTCGACTCTCCCGAAAAGATACTCTTTGCCTCCACCACCGAAGCATTTCTGCAAAAAGAAGCGCCGCTTCGGCGCGTCCGGGAGCTTCATGCCGCAGATGTGTCCTTTGACCCGGCCTGGTGGCAGCGGGCTGCTGAGCTCGGGTGGGCGGGTCTGCTCGTTCCGGAGGACTTAGGTGGCGGCAGCGTTTCTGGCAGCGGTGTCACGGATCTGGCCATGGTCGCCGAACAACTCGGCAAGACCGTCGCGCCCGGACCGCTATATCCGGTCAGCACCGTGCTCGCCGGATTGGTCGGCTGCGCAGAACGGCAAGCGCACGCTGCCATCATCGAATCGCTGATATCAGGCGAAAAGGTCGCGTCTTGGGCGGTTTCTGAGCCGGGCCGGGGCTGGGCGCCGCTGGATCCGTCGGTGACGGCTACCCAGACCGATTCCGGCTACCGCATCGACGGCACCAAAGACCGCGTCGAGGCCGGTGCCCAAAGTGCGGTACTGCTGGTAGTGGCGCGATGTGGCCCAAATGCATCTGAGGTTCGTCAGTTCCTGGTCCCGACGGACGCGCCGGGCGTCCGGATTGCACCCCAGCAGTCAGTCGACCTGGTCAAGCAATACGCGCGGGTACATTTCGACGGCGTCCTCGTGGAGCGGTCCGCGGCCGTGGGCAGCGCCGCCGAAACCGCGGCCTTGATTGAGCGGCAGAGCCAGCTCGCGCAAATTCTGCAGTGCTCCGAGGTGGTCGGCATCCTGCAAACGGTGTTTGACTTCACCATCCGATGGGCGTTGGACCGGTATACGTTCGGCCGCCCGCTGGCGTCGTACCAAGCCCTCAAACACGATTTCGCCGATATGAAGCTGTGGCTGGAAGCGTGCCGCGCGACCACGGCCGCGGCGGTCGCCGACGTTGCCTCCCACTCACCGGCGGCCGGCTTGTCTGCCAGCATCGCCAAGTCCTACGTGGGAGAGATGGCCGGCCAGATTGTTCAGGGTTGCGTGCAGATGCACGGTGGCATCGGCGTCACCTGGGAACACGACCTGCACCTGTATCTGAGGCGGGTTACGCTGTACCGCTCCATGTTCGGCACGCCGGAGGAACACAACCTGCGCGTGTATGCCTGGAATGCCCGGGAGAAAGCGTTTGGCCAGATGACGGAGGCCAGATGACGTCCGCCGAATCCGTTGCGGATTTTGCCAGCCGGGCTCGAGTGTGGTTGGCGGACAACATGCCTGCCATCGACCCGGATTCCCCGCCGGCCGCCCCGCGCGACGACGAACGCTCCTGGCAACGAGCTCGAGAACTGCAAAAGCGGCTCTACCAAGGCGGATTCGCCGGTATCTGCTTCCCTCGTGACTGTGGTGGACTGGGTCTGGACTACGCATACCAGAAGGCATTCGACGAAGAAGCCGTCAACTACGAGATGCCGTTGATCCTCAACACCCCGACGTTTACCATCTGCTGCGCAACGCTGCTCGACACCGGTACCGAGCAGCAGAAGAAACAGCACATCGCGGCCGCCCTGCGCGGCGACGAGGTACTGGTGCAGCTGTTGTCCGAACCCAGTGGGGGATCGGATCTGGCCGGTGTCATCACCCGGGCCGAACGGCAGGGCGACGGGTGGGTGATCAACGGCGCCAAGACATGGAGCACCAGCGCGTTCGCGGCCGACTACGGATTGTGTTTGGCCCGCACCAAATGGGATGTGCCCAAGCACGAAGGCCTGACCATGTTCCTGGTGCCCATCACTCATCCGGGAATCACGTTGCGGCGCATCACTATGCTGAGCGGTTCCACTGAGTTTTGCGAGGAGTTTCTCGACGGGGTGGACGTCGGCGACGATGCCGTCATAGGCGAGGTCAACGGCGGCTGGGCAGTGGCGTCGAGGCAGCTCTATCACGAACGCCGCGCGGTTGGACAGGGCTCGGAGTTCGCCAGCGGCAGCGGCAGCGAGGGTGGCACCAGCAACCCCGTTGACTACGTCGGTCTTGCGGAAAAGACTGGCCAGGCCGGCAACGAACGCGTGCAAGAGATGGCCGGTCGGGTGCTGGCGCACCGGGTGGTGGCCGAGCAGCTGATCGATCACGTGTACCGCAGCGTCAGGGACGGCATGCTGCCGCCGGCCGCCGGGACGCTCATCAGGCTGTTCCACTCTGAGACCGTGACGCTGGATACCGACACCGCGATGGCGATCGCGGGATCGGCCGGCGTGGTGGGGGAAAACGGCGGAGGCCTGCAGACCGGGCTGCGATACCTCTCGCGGCAGAACGTCGCGATCGGCGGCGGCACAACCGAGATGGCCCGTAACGTTATCGGTGAGCGGGTGCTGGGCTTCCCGCGGGAATACGCCGCCGATCGCGGGGTGCCATTCAATCAGGTGCGGCACGGCCAGAATTCCTGACCCCGGTCTACTCCTCGCCGAAGACGTTCTTGACCTGGTGCGCCGGGCTTCCGGGCGGGGCGACCAGCACGCAGTCGCCACCCTGCCTGCGCGCCCGGTCGCAGGCGGCGGCCAGCGCGCCGACGCCGGCCGACCCGAGGTGGGTGACTCGGCTCAGATCATCGTCAAAGGCGCCATGCCGGAACGGCTTTCGACAGCGATCTGACGGTCCAAGGTGGATGCGGTGTGTGAATCGAGGGCGCCGCTGACGATGATGCGACCAGCATCGCCGACAAGGGAAGCGAACTCGCAGTCGATGGCCCGTTGGTAGGTCGCCCGACTGACCAGCGCGTCGGTGACGAAGTTCGCCGGTCGGGACAGGCGATGCGTCAGCGCGGCAGTAGTCCGCGTGCAGGTTCCATCGCCGGCGAGCGACGCCTCGACGACCTGCGTTCTCCACGAACTCGGAGATTGCGTGCACGACGTCAGAGACGTCGGCGGAATCGGCGCCGATCTCCAACAGCCATTTGACGAAGCCGGCGCGAACCGCGCGGGCGGCGTGGATCGTCGCATCCACCGCCATGTGTAGCGGCGGTGTTGGTGTGCGCCGTTGCGCCGCAAGCAGTGTGACATCGTCTTGTAGCCAGTCGGCCGGAGCAGCAATTCGATTGTCTCCGAACAGATTCAGTCGACGGGCCAACGGATGCGGCCAGCAATGCTTGCTGCATAATGGTGGCGGAATCGCGGGCGTTACGGTACCGCGCGGACAGCTCCTCCATGCGCGCCTCGGCGGCCAGCCGTGCCCGCACCCGGTTTGTGACGTCGTCAAAGACGAGTTGGACATGCCTGCCGGCCGACTGTGCCGGCACACATATACGCGCCCGCCTTCGAGCGAATCGCCGCGGTGGCGTCTCCGCTACCGCAGGTCTGTCGCTCAAAGGCGGGCGCAATAAGCAGGTGTCCGAATGCCGATCAGGCCGAGACCGGCTTCTTCGCCGGCTTGGAGACCTTCATCAGCTCCATCATGTTGCCG
>JBEKNM010000317.1:0-5717 GCA_049522835.1 Mycobacterium sp. | reverse complement strand
AGCCCACCCGACTGCGCGAACGGGCGATGAAACGTTTTAAATCGTTGCGGCATGCGCAACGGTTCCTGTCCGCCTTCGCCGGCATCTGTGCACACTTTCGGCCGCGACGGCATCTGCTCACCGCAACCCAATGGCGAACCGAGATGGCCGACCGCTTCGCAGTCTGGCGTCAGGTCACCGCGCCCGACGCTGCCGCCTGAAATGTGAACGACCCAACGGTGGTCCGTCGCGACTGCTTCAAACCCAACTGCGCCACTACACTTTTCAATCAATGTGACAGTGCCCAGCGCGGCCCTGATGCTGCGTAGTCGCACCTGTTCGGACGATTCCCATGCGTCGGCGACGTCCGGTTGCCCTTCGCGAAACGACGGCGCCGCGCGCCCGATGTCGGCGACTCGGCCCGCGTTTTCGACCTGGTCCAGGACGGCGTCCACTCGGCTTCTCGCGTCGTCGTCCACAGCCGCACCGACTGCATGCAGCAGGAATGACGCGGGAACGCTGGTCAGTGCGCCGGCGGGACCGACGTCCGCACACGCGGTGTGGCGCAACTCGATCATGTTCAAGCCGTCGGGCCGGCCGATCCGGGCGGCTTCGAACATCGCGGCCACGACGTCGGCTTCGACGTCCCCCAGCCAGCGACCGGTGCCCCGAGCGGGGACAGCACTGGGCGGATCGAGGTGAACGGCCGACAGGGACTGCAGGTCCCCCGGCCCGGTGGTATCGACGACGGGTGCGGCGGTACCCTGCACCGCGTCGCGCATCACCTCGAGGTGTGCTCCGCCGTCCGGCGAGGCGTAGGAGAGATGGACGACCGGGGTGCCGAGCAGTTGGTCGGGGAACGGGCCCTCGGGAGGCAGTTTCAGCAGCGAGATTGCGCTGCTCACGGAATTGCTCACCGATCCGGCGGCCGACCTCCAGGCCGCGATGACCGCGGGTAGCGCGTCTTCCGGCCATAGCAGGTAGCCCGTCCACAGGTCGGGGATAGGAACAGCCCGATCTCCATCGACGTGGCGATACCGACAGGCGCACCTCCGCGGAACGCCAAAAGTGCTTCGCGATCGAGTGGATCGGCGGCGTCCTCGGAGGCCTTGCGTCGCCGCCCGGCGCCGTCGACGTATTCCACCGCGCGCAATGCCGATGACGCCAGGCCGTACTTCCTGACGAACCAGCCCACTCCGCCACCGAAGGTGTATCCGGCGACGCCGACGGTCGGTGACGTCCCGCTCAAGCCAAGCAGGCCATGGACTTTGGCTACCTCCTGCACGGCAGACCGCATCACACCCGAACCGACCCGCGCGGTGCCCCGGGTCGCATTGACGGTGACGTCTGTCAGCGCGGAGGTGTCGAGCAGCACCTGGTCATCGGTGACCGGCCTTCCCGCGCCGTGGCCGGTGGCTTGGACGACGACGACGGCGCCGACGCGCGACGCGCTCTTGACCGTGTGAGCTACCTGCTCTGCCGAACGCGGTCGGACGACGGCGCACGGCCGCTGGGGGTAGCTCGAGTTGTCCGGGCTTGTCGCGTCGGCGTATTCGTCGTCGCCGGGTTCATATACGACGTCATGCAACTCAGCGCGCAGGCCGGCGACGACGTCGTTCACGCCGATGCCTCCCTTGGAACGAGCGCGAGGACGGGGATCGTACGTGTGGTCTTGCGCTGGTACTCGGCGAAGCCTGGATACCGCTGCGCCTGAACGGCATACTTGGCGTCGCGTTCGGCGCCGTGCAGTTCTACCGCGAGGACCTCGATGTAGTCGTCCCCGACTTCGATGCGGGCATCGGGGTGAGCGACGAGATTCCAGTACCAGGCCGGGTTTCGGTCGGCGCCCGCTGCCGACGCGAACACCAAATAGCGGTCACCGTCGGCCATGTACATCATCGGGTTCACTCGCTCCTCGCCGCTCCGCGCTCCCTTGCTGTGCAGCAACAGAACTGGGGCGCCGTCAAACGGTCCGCCGAGCCGGCCGTGGTTGGCGCGGAAGTCTTCGATGTTGCGGCGGTTGAAGTCGTCGTCGTCGGTCACGATGCCTCCTCGAAGTCCCTGAATGACGAGCCATTCGATTGCGATATGGCCGTAGCGGAAGTAATCTTCCGTTTATGGCCAGCATTCCCGCACTGCCGCGTTCCGTCAAGTCGGAAGTGCGCGGCGGTGTGTGACACTCGACCGATGCCAGCTACCGCCGGTCGAAGCCGATCCCGGACGGTGCGCCGGGACGCGATCGAGAACCGCGAGAAGATCCTGCGCACCGCGGCCGACCTGATGGCGCGCCGAGGTCACAACGTGCCGCTGACCGAGATCGCGAACGCGGCCGGCGTTGGAATTGGCACCTTCTACCGTGGGTTCCCAGACCGGGCGGCACTGCTCGACGAACTCCAGCGCCGCGGCTACGACCTTCTGTTGGAGACCCTTGCCCGGATCAAGGCCAACGGGTTGACCGGCGCCGACGCCATCGAGGCGTACCTGGAGGAATGCCTGGACCTCGCGGATCAGTTGGTGGCGCTGCCACTGCGCGGAGTCCAGCAGC
The DNA here is from genome assembly GCA_049522835.1 of Mycobacterium sp. Taxonomy (GTDB): domain Bacteria; phylum Actinomycetota; class Actinomycetes; order Mycobacteriales; family Mycobacteriaceae; genus Mycobacterium. The sequence continues at coordinate 3,193 of JBEKNM010000317.1, read as the reverse complement.
TCCCCGACGATGCCGCAGTCAACGCCAAACATCGGGTCTTGCAAGCAATTGAGGACTTTCTGGCCGAAGGTCAGGCAGCAGGGTCGGTGCATGCCGGCGTCACGGCGCTGGATATTGCGGTCTGCGGAACGCTGATCGCCACGCCACTGCCGCACGGTCCCGAATGGTCGACCGCGGCACGGCGTCATCTCGGGGTGTTCGTCCGCGGCCTCCGGGCGCGCGGCGCCGAGCCCGGCCCAGCGACGATGCAGGCCGTGCAGCGGCCCGAGGAGGAGCTGCGCAATCGAGCCTAGGCCCTAGCTCACCATTGAGCGGGCCCGCGCCAGCAACCTCGGCAGGGTGGGTACCATGGCTTCCAATTCAGCTCGCGGAGAACGTCTTCGGCGGTTGTTCTTGACGATCAGCGACCAGGTCGACGCCGACTTGAAGCACGCCAGCGCGCTGAACCAGGTCAAGTCACCGACCTCACGACCCAGCTCGTCCTGATAGATCTGGGCCAGTTCGGCAGTCGACGGTGCCAGGCCGGGAGAGGCCGGAACACGTTGGTAGGTATCCGCGTCAGCGTTGATCAGGAACCAGCCCGCGTCGATGCGCGGGTCACCGATCGACCAGATCTCCCAATCGATTATGGCGTTGACGCGCGTTCCGACGGACATCAGGTTGCCTAGCCGGAAGTCGCCGTGCACCACGCTCGGTCGCATCGCCGGCGGCGCGGTCCGTAACAAGGCGTCGCGCACACCCTGCCAATCGGGCACCAGCGCCGCATCGACGGTCTGCAACGTGTCACACCAGCGATCGACTTCGGCGACCGGATCGACGACCGGTTCACCGTCCACCCCGAGGTCAGTCGGCGAGACACTGTGCAGGGCCGCCATGGCGCGGCACGCGTTGCGGTACCGCTCGGCCAGATCGGGAACCGTCGTGACACCGTCGAACAGCGGCTCCACACAGTCGCCGTCGACATGCGACATCACGAACAGCGGCGGGTTTCCCGGGTCCTCCCAGATTACCTCGGGTACCGGAACGCGTGTCGTAGCAAGAGCTTTGATGATACGGGCCTGGCGCAGAACGTCGCGGTGGGCTACCGGCTCGACGCCCGGCGGCGCAACCTTGATCACCACCTCCCGCCCAAAACGCGCACCACGGAAGGTGAGGCTGGACGCACCGCCGGCGAGTGGGGCGACGTCGGCGATCTCAGCCGCGGCGAGTCGCCTACGCAGCGCGTCGAGATCGACCTCGGCCATTCAGCCGACCGGTTTCGACCAGCCGACTTCGGCCAGGTACGGCTGGGTGTGGGCAATGCGCCCGGTCACGGTCTTCGGATCACCCGTGCATAACCGCAATGCCGTCTCGGTGATCAGCTCGATGTCCTCGGTGTCGGTCTTGGCCAGATCGAGGGTGCCCGCACCCGGGGTCGCCACCGGGTCGGACGGCGCGGCGGCGTTGACGGCGATGCCGTCGTCGTAGAGTTCGGCCGCAAGGCTTTTCGTCAGACGATTGAGGGCTGCCTTGGCCGTCCCATAAATGCCGAATCCCGCGGTCCGGTCGAAATCGGAGAATGGCGGCCCGGGTGGCAGGTCGCCGCCCACCGACGTCACATTCAGGATCCAGCCCCGTCCGCGCTCGCGCATCGCGGGAATCGCCAACTGACACAGATGCAATGGCCCGAGGACGTGCATCTCCATCATCAACCGGACCCGCCGCTCGGGGAACCCGTCCAGGGGCCGCAGGAATGTCACCGCGGCATTGTTGACCAGGATGTCAGGAGCGCCGACGGCGCTCACCACCTCACCGAAGAGCCGTTCCCGTTCTTCTGCTTGGGACAGATCCGCCTGAACGGCGATAGCCTGACCGCCGCCGGCCACAATCTCGTCAAGCGTCTGTTTCAGCGACCCGTGGTATTTGGGATCGGGTTCCATGGTCCGGGCAGTTAGCGCCACCGTTGCGCCCTGTGCCACAAGCCGCGCGGCAATCGCCTTGCCCAGGCCGCGGCTGCTTCCGGTGACCAGAGCCACCAGGCCGTCGCACCGGTGGTCAGTGCCCATCGTCGACCTCCTCCAGACCGTCCGTCAAAGGCGGAAACGTCTTCTCCAAAGTAGAGAATGTCATTATCGTCGATCGCTCCGAAGTATAAGCACGGCGCGCTATCGGAACATCCAGTCGTCGTGGTTTGCCACGAATCGCAGCGCTGCAACGCAACGTCTCCCGGCCGGCGTTGACCTTCGAGGCGAAATGACGCCAGCCGTCAACGTTGCCGCAGGGCGTCGATCGAGTAGCTGCCCCCGCCCGTGAAGACCAGCAGGAAGAAACCGAAGCAGAAGAGTATCGCCAGAGCTCCACCATTGCCCGCCGGTGGATCGCCGATCGGCCACAGTGAACGGGGTTGATGTATCCAGAAGTAGGCGACCGCCATTTCCCCCGAGGCGATGAAGGCAGCGGCGCGGGTGAACAATCCGGTGGCGATCAGGAGCCCCGCGACCAACTCGATCAGCCCGGCGTACCACCCAGGCCAGGCTCCGACCACGACGGCATGCGTCGGGCGGACGGGCCAACTGAAGAGATTCATCGAACCGTACGCGGTGAAGAGGAAACCATAGACCAACCGAAACAGGCTCAGCACAGTCGGCGCATACGGGGCGAGACGGTGGCTGAGATTCTTCGTCACGAGGCAGACGTTACGGGCGCGCCTCATCCGCTACGCACCGGCAACCGTCGCAGCCCAGCCAAGCAGTCGCCGCCACAGCCGATGCCGACTCGACGCCATGTTGTGGCAGTGCGCGCTGTCGGCCAGGACAACCGTCGTGATGTCGGGGCAACTGCGATACAGGCGGGCCTCGGCTCGTGAATCTGGTGAGACGTCGACGACGCCATAGCCGATCAGCACCGGAACGTCGATCTGCTCCGCGTGGTGGGCGACGACGCCGGGGATCATGGCGGTGCCGAACACGCGTGGTACCAACGACTTTGCGGTGACAGAGTCGGCTACTACGACATCGGCGGGCACATCGGCAAGGTGAAACCAGCTCTGCATGTGCTCACGGGGACCCTCGAAATAGGGCTGTGGGAGAGCGAGTGATCGCGAGGTATCCACCCAGCGAATGCGCGACCGCCACGGGAGGTGCGTGGTCGCCGGCTAAGCGCGGCAGCGCGGAGACGGCACACGAGAGTGCGGCGGCGATGTCGGTGAAATCGA
>JBEKNM010000316.1:0-5726 GCA_049522835.1 Mycobacterium sp. | reverse complement strand
TGAGACGCCTGCTGCCGCACAGACTTTGATAGACCATGGATGTCACCGGGCGCAGGGTTTCCTGTTCTCGCGCCCCGTGGCAGGCGACGCCATGGAGTCACTGCTGTCCACGCGCTCGATGCCCATGCCCTTCCTCGCTGACCATTAGGCTGCCAGGGTGATGGGGCGGGATCAAACCAGAACGGCGGAAAATTGACCGCGGTCACGCATACCAAGGCCAGGACAGAGCTCGCGATCGATCAGAGCTCGATCACGGTGTGCCGCACGAGCGAGTACCACACCATCGAAAGTCAACACTGAGGCAGGTGCACCGTGGCAGAACTTACTTGGGTCGACGGAAACCGGAACGTGTTCACGGGCGAGGAAGCGTGCAACCTGCTTCTTTCGGGTATTGAGTCCTCCGGTTGGGGACCCGGCCACCAACCGAAGGACCCCAGAAAGCTCATGGAGGTTTTGGCCAATAGCGTGGTCGCGCTGCTCATGCTGGAACAGGACAGAGCGCGCGAAGCGAATAGCTGAATACGCCGCTGCGCGGGTTGGGCTTTCAGGTCGTAAGTGTCTTGAGGGTGTGTTGGCGCCATTGCGTGATTCGGGCGCGAAAGTCCTCGGTGGGGTCGACTATCCACACGAATGCCGAGCCGATTCCCTCGACGACGATGGCGTGCGCGGTGGGTTCGGCATCCAAGTCGGCGCGGATGCTGTTGTCGGCTTGGCCGTCGAGGATCGCGGCGTGGATGTCCGCGCGCAGCCGGGTGAGCCAACCGGCGACCCGTTGGCTCATTGCGGATCCGCTTCCTGCCGACTGGAACTCGATGGCGAAGACCATTCGTAGGAGTGCTGGGGATTCGTCGATGAGTGCGGCGGTGGTATCCAGTCGGGCCAGGACCCGCTCCAACCCTGACGCGGATTCCGGTAGCGCACCAAGTACCGGACCTTCGTAGGCCGACGTGACGACGGCCTCGAGCAGGGCTTCCTTCGTTCCGAACCGGGCGTGGACCATGGACCGGCTGTAGCCGGCGCGACGGCTGATCTCGGCGGCGGTCGCGGCTTCGTAGCCGCCCTCGGCTATCAGTTCCGCAGCGGCCCGGAACAGCCGTTCGGTGGACTCCTCGACGCGTTGTTGCTGCGTCCGACGCGCACCTGTCACGGTCGCGATACTAACCGCCTACAGTCTTATTTGCGATCGACAACTATTTACTTGCCAACGACAACTAAGTGCGCTACTCTAGGCAATGCACCGAGATTCGTTAGGCCAGAAACAGATTCGCGCGAACACGACGGTGTGACGCCATAATCGGTGCCGGAGCGAGTTCGGCGCCACACGTTCGACGTCATTTGTCATCGCCCACGACGTCGCCGCCCAGGCATCCCCATCGGAGGGACCCCACGATGAGTAAAACGGCGCTCCCGATCGACGAGAGCTTCTTTGAGACCGCCGCGTTGATCCTCCCGGCGACCATCGAGATCCCGCACTCCCCGCAGCAGGTCTGGGCGGCACTGATCGATGATCGGATGGGCGCGTGGATGTCCATCATCGACCATGCCGCCTGGCGGACACCGCCGCCGCGACATGGCGGTGCCCGCAGAACTGTGCGGGTGGCCCGCTTCCTCACCTTGGAGGAGGAGTTCTTCCTGTGGGAGGACCAGCGGCGCATCGGCTTCCGCGCCGTTGATATCCGGCCGGGTGTGGTGTCCGGCTGGGCCGAGCAGGGCTATCTGGAACCGCTGCCCGATGGCGGCACCCGGATCACCTACACGATCGCCGTCGACGCCCCATTTCTGCGTTTCGTCCCCATCCCGGGTTTCGTGATGCGTGCCGCCGCCGTCGTCGCCGGCCGAGCGATGAGCGGGATCGTGTCTGTCCTTCCTCCCCCCGAATCGGGCGAGCATCCCGTCCGCGGGGACGCCGGCTAAAGGTACGGTTTCGCGCGACACCGCGACCGGCGAGGAACCCGCTAGGAATACACGCGATCAAATCCCCGGAATCAAGTCCCCGAATCAAGTCATTGTCGAACGTCGTGGAACCACAACAACAACCGAGTCAAGGAACACTGATGACCCAGAGCACCTCTACCCCCGCGCAGCTCGCTGCCCGCCTTGTGACCACCTTCGGCGACCCCGACAATATGGCCGCCGCACTCGCCGAAGATGTGACGTGGTGGGAATCCCCGTCCGCCCCGCCCGAGATCATGGCGTCAGTCAGCACCGGCCGCGACACCGTGCGCGGCAACATGCAGCGCGTGTTCAGCCTCATCTATAACGGCTCGACGGTGAACACGACCGTGCACCACGCGATCAGCCAGGAAAACATGGGCGTGGTCCGGTTCACGATGACAGCCGAGTTCCCCAACGGCGCCGACTACGAGAACGAGTACACCGTCTGGGTCGAGATCCGCGACGGCGAAATCGTCAAGGTTTGGGAGTACGTCGACGCAGCCTGGACTCTTGCCCAGATGCATTCCGCAGGCATCGAACTTCCATCGCTTGGTTAGGTTGCGTCGGTGCGCCACCCAACCGCTGCGACTGGCCAGCGTTCTCGGGTCTTGACGGCGTCAAGAGCCATTCACAGGTTTTGATTTGATGGTTGCTCATTAATCGGACAGCCCCGTCACTGTGTCTATGTCGTAGCGGCTGGCAGTCCAGGCCGGGGAGTCGCGGGTAGGCGTGAGTGTGACCGTTATGAGGGCTTTGCCGATGGTCAGAGATTCTGGTACGAGGTAGGTGTCATCAAGCCAACGGTGTGAGTTGTTGCTCCGTGGCTGTAACCAGTTTCCGGCGGGTATGCCGTCAATCGCAACATCTGCTGATTGATAGCCGGTTGTTTGGTCCGACGTGCGGCGCATCAGGACGCCGTGGTTGTCCGGACCGATTTGGACGTGGAATGTGATCGCAGCTTCGGTGGTGCGGACTAACCCGGCGATGGTGCGGGTGTCGTCGTTGCCCTCATATTCGCTGATCAGCACTCGGTCGGTGGCGGCGGCGTCGGTGTAGTCATGTAGGACTCGACTGACTGGATCGCCTGCGTTGACTTCGTCGCTCCGTGTAGCGGTGTCGTCCGGCTGGGTGTAGAGGAATGCCGTTGAGCTGTAGTCGGATTGGACCATGTCGCGTTTGCCGTGCTCAATGCCGAATCGGATTGCGGAGTGGTAGTCGATAGCCTCGGCGAGCATGAGCCGATAGGCGGCGACACAGTAGTCTGCCGATCCGGCAGTGGCCGTGCGTTGATCGGGTTGGCCGGTGAGTGGGGCGCTATAGCGGGTGCCGTTTTTGAAGTACCAGCCGCCCTCGTAGAAGTCCTCGGTGCCGGTGCCATACCACTGGGGTGACGGGGAACCGTCTGTGTACACGCGTTCGGCTCCTTCGAGAAAGTAAGGTTCGTCGTCCCCAGAAGACGTTTTGATCCGAGAACCCCTGATGGTGTGGCTGACGCCGACGAATTTGCCGTGGCCACGCTCATCGGCGAACGACCAATCCTCACCGAGGGTCGTTGGTCCGGCATGCGAGCGTGCGGTGAAGTAGCCGGCACGGCCGCTGGCCAGCGCAGGTGCCCACTGCGGATCGGGTATCGTCACAACATCGCTGGCAATCCCCGATACGGGATTATCGGTTGTGTTGACGAGGGTGACGTGTGCTGTGCGCGCGAAAGGCATCGGCCACCACGCCGATAACGACAACGACCCCCCGGGCTGGGAGATCGTGGCAAACAGCAGCGATCGCACGTTGTTGGTGCCGAGTCCGGCGCCGAAGAATTCCCCAAGTGGCGAGTCGACCATGGTTCGGCCGTCGAACTCGATCTGCAACCGCAACCCGGTCAGGAGTTGATCCGTCGGTTCTGGTAACTGCAGCCGCAGCGCCGAGATGAGGCCCGACCCGTGCGATTCCGCGATCGTCAGCCCAGCACCGCCGGGGAGCTCGACGACCCGATTGGTATGCGCCGCTGTAGGTTCTGCCGGCTTGGGATCCGTGGTTCCCGCGGCGCGGAGGCGCGCGATTACGTCGAGCGCGGGGTCGGCAGGCGAGAAAGTGACCACACCGTCGGCGCTCGAAAACTTGCGATAATCAACGTGGTAGTACTGCAAATTCGTTGCGATGCTGATCCGCATCGATTGCCGGTACGGCATCGGTACCTTGATGTAAACGCCCCCTGGCGACTGCACAGCGTTGGCCACCAGAGGCCACACGAATGGCGCACCCAGCACGCCGTCGACCAACGATTGCAACGGCATGTCTATCAGTGTCTGTCCATCCAGTTCGATGCGGATCGATCCGATCGCGCTCACGTTGCCGCCGTCGCGGGTGAGCCAGATCGAATCAACCTCGCCGGCACCGCGATCCTCCGCGAGGACACAGCCGACACCACCGGGCGCCAAACACCCACCGCTACCGTTTTGATTACCGGTGGAGACGTCGAAATTACCGCCGCTTCGATCGAAGCTCGACACCTGCACAGTCCGTGTGTCGGCGCTCAGATACGGCAACCGATCCAATCGACGGTAGGTGTCCCAACCCACCGCCCTCTCGCCGAGTGCTGGAACAGTCGGCGCAGCAGGCGCTTTGCCTGCTGCAGCAACACCAACAATCCCCAACAGCACTAATGCGAACATCGCAGACAACGCCCGAACGGCCACCGGCATAGCAATAAAGGCTACTTTTCTCGCTCGGGCTGACGGGCTCGGAGGCCCTGCGCCCGAAAGCTGGATTACCCGCAGTTCTGATGATCGCTCACAGCGTCGTCTAGAGACATCGACCGGCTTCCGGTCGATTATTGAATCAGGATCTTGCTGGCGTGTCGCCGTCATCGGAGTTAGGGCGAGCAAGTTTGGGTGCGGCCGCAGCAACGCCGGACGCGATGAGCGCCTTGGCGCTTGCGGGATCGACCCGGTATACCGTGCCTTTGCGGTAGACCGGACCTCCAGGCCAGGGTTGGCCGTCTTTGACGAACTGGATCCGTACCAGACCATCGGCGCTCATGTCAGTGACCTCCGGCGCACCATGCAGCGGCAAACGGGCAACGCGCCTTGGTCGCCAAAAAACGTCCACCAAGGGGATGCGGGTTGACCCGAGCTAAGGACAATACGATTGTATCGTCTCAGTCGACTGAGGTTACTCTATACCGTGGTGATGTGTCGACGACCGAACAATCCAGGATGGAACGGATCCGCGCCGCGGCCCTGAAAACCTTCGCCGCGCATGGCACCGAGGCGGCGTCGCTGCGCGTGATCGCCAAGGCGGCGGACACAAGCGTCGGCCTCGTACAACACCACTTCGGCAGCAAGGCCGGCCTCATCAGGGCCGTCGACGACTACCTGCTGGCGGTGCTCGGCGCCGCACTGGCGACGCCGCTGCCCGCGCCCACGACCGACCCGGTCGCCGAAGTTGGCCGGCGCGTGACCACATTGATCGCCGAGCACCCGGACGTCATCGATTACCTTTGCCGAACTCTGCTCGATGGGACTACAACCGCGACGGTCATCTTTGATGGCCTGCTCGCTATTGGAACCGCGCGCTGGGACCAGCTGCGGCAACAACAGCGCGCTCGACCCGACCTCGACCCGACCTGGGCCGGCCTCAATCCGCTGATCCTGGTCCTCGCCACGCTCCTTCTGCGAACCCACATCGAGCGGCACTTGCCAGAACCACTGACCAGTCCGACGCAGCTGCACCGCTGGGAACACGCGGTCAACGCGCTGATCCGCGACGGCCAACTGAGGGACTAAAGAACCAAC
>JBEKNM010000315.1:0-7029 GCA_049522835.1 Mycobacterium sp. | reverse complement strand
CGGGACTAGTGGCGATCGCGAGCGCGGCGCAGCCGGGCGAAGCGGGTCGCCACCATCGGGACTAGTGGCGATCGCGAGCGCGGCGCAGCCGGGCGAAGCGGGTCGCCACCATCGGGACTAGTCGAATTCGGGCCGCTCGGTACGGGTCCGCTTGAGCTCGAAAAAGTGTGGATAGGCCGCGAAGGTCACCGAGGCGTCCCAGAGTTTCCCGGCCTGTTCGCCGCGCGGGATCTTCGACAACACGGGTCCGAAGAAGGCCACACCGTTGACGTGGATGGTCGGCGTGCCGACGTCCTCGCCGACCGCGTCCATCCCGGCGTGGTGACTCTTACGCAGCGCGTCGTCATAGGCGTCACTTTCGGCGGCCGCGGCCAGCTCCGCGGGCAGGCCCGCGTCGGCAAGCGAGAGCTTGATGACCTCTTCGAGGTCTTTGTTGCCCTCGTTGTGAATGCGGGTGCCCATTGCGGTGTAGAGCGCCTCCAAGACACCGGCACCGTGCGCCTGCTCGGCGGCGATCGCCACCCGCACCGGCCCCCAGGCCCTCTTCATGTTCTCGCGATGGTTCTCGGGCAGGTCTTCGCGGTTTTCATTGAGGATCGCCAAGCTCATGACGTGGAAGTTCACATCGATATCGCGAACCTTCTCCACCTCGAGGACCCAGCGCGACGTGATCCATGCCCATGGGCACAGCGGGTCGAACCAGAAATCGGCCACAGATTTTTGGGGAGCCTTCTCGGACACGTGCAGTCCTCTCTTCAGTTTCACAAGCAGGTGAGGTCACAGACGGGCAGAACACCGTCCAGCACAACCGTAGTCGCCGCGCCGATGTTCCCGGTCCGAGGTTTGGGTGACCGGCAAGCAGCGGACACTTTAAGTTGGAGGGGTGGCCCTTCCTAACCTCACTCGCGACCAGGCTGTCGAACGCGCCGCCCTGATCACCGTCGGCAACTACCAGATCAGCCTCGATGTCACCGACGGCTCCGGTGCGCCCGGCGAAGGAACTTTCCGTTCCACCACCACTGTGGCATTCGATGCACTCGCCGGCGCCGACACGGTCGTCGACATCGCCGCCGACACAATCCGCAGCGCCAAGCTCAACGGAAGCGACATCGACGTCTCCGGCTACGACGAATCAACCGGGATCCCGCTGCGCGGCCTGGCAGGCCGCAACGTCCTCATCGTCGACGCCGATTGCAGCTACTCCAACACCGGCGAGGGACTGCATCGCTTCGTCGACCCGGTGGACAACGAGACCTACCTGTATTCGCAATTCGAAACCGCCGACGCCAAGCGAATGTTCGCCTGCTTCGACCAACCCGACCTCAAGGCCACGTTCGATATCCGGGTCAGGGCGCCCGAGCACTGGAAGGTCATCTCCAACGGCGCGACAACCAACGTCGACGACGGCGTGCATACCTTCGCCACCACCCCGCGGATGAGCACCTATCTGGTGGCCCTGATCGCCGGCCCGTACGCCGAATGGGAGGACACCTACACCGACGACCACGGCGAGATCCCGCTGGGCATCTACTGTCGGTCCTCGCTGGCCCAACACATGGACGCCGAGCGGTTGTTCACCCAGACCAAGCAAGGATTCGGCTTCTACCACAAGCACTTTGGCCTGCCGTACGCGTTCGGCAAGTACGACCAGCTGTTCGTTCCTGAGTTCAATGCCGGCGCCATGGAGAACGCCGGCGCGGTGACCTTCCTGGAGGACTACGTCTTCCGCAGCAAGGTCACCCGGGCCTCCTACGAACGGCGCGCCGAGACGGTGCTGCACGAGATGGCGCACATGTGGTTCGGGGACCTGGTCACCATGACCTGGTGGGACGACCTGTGGCTGAACGAGTCGTTCGCTACCTTCGCCTCGGTGCTGTGCCAAAGCGAGGCCACCGAGTTCACCCAGGCCTGGACGACGTTCGCAACAGTCGAGAAGTCGTGGGCTTACCGTCAGGACCAATTGCCCTCGACGCACCCGATCGCGGCGGACATTCCCGATCTGCACGCGGTCGAGGTGAACTTCGACGGCATCACCTACGCCAAAGGCGCTTCGGTGCTCAAGCAGCTGGTGGCCTACGTCGGGCTCGAGCAATTCCTGGCCGGGTTGCGCGACTACTTCCGCACCCACGCGTTCGGCAATGCCACGTTCGACGACTTGCTCTCCGCACTGGAGGGGGCCTCAGGCCGCGACTTGTCGCACTGGGGCCAGCAGTGGCTGAAAACCACCGGGCTGAATACGCTGCGGCCGGATTTCGACGTCGACGCCGAAGGCAGATTCACCCGATTCACAGTGACACAGAGCGGCGCCGCGCCGGGTGCCGGCGAGACCCGAGTACATCGGGTAGCGGTTGGAATCTACGACGCGGACCAAAGCGGCAAGCTGGTCCGGGCGCACCGGGAGGAACTCGACATCAGCGGATCGGAAACGGAAGTCCCTGCGCTGGTTGGTGTTTCGCGCGGCAAACTGATCCTGGTCAACGACGACGACCTGACCTACTGCTCACTGCGGCTGGACACTCAGTCGTTGCAGACCGCGCTGGAGCGCATTGCTGACATTGCCGAGCCGCTGCCGCGCACGCTGGTGTGGTCGGCGGCGTGGGAGATGACGCGCGAGGCCGAACTGCGGGCCCGTGATTTCGTGGCGCTGGTGTCCGGCGGCGTGCACGCCGAAACCGAGATCGGGGTGGTGCAACGGCTGCTGCTGCAGGCGCAGACGGCGCTGGGTTCGTATTCCGAGCCGAGCTGGGCGCGCGAGCAGGGTTGGCCGGCGTACGCCGACCGGTTGCTCGAGCTGGCCCGCGGTGCGGCCGGCGGCTCCGATTACCAGCTCGCCTATGTCAACGCGCTCTGCACGTCGGTGCTGTCGACCCGGCATGTCGTGGTGCTGGCCGACCTGCTCGATCGCGACCCTGCCGAGCTGGGATTGGCCGGGCTCGACGTGGATACGGACCTGCGCTGGCGCATCGTCACCGCGCTGGCCGGCGCCGGTGAGATCGACGCCGACGGCCCGCAGACCCCATTCATCGACGCCGAGATGCAGCGGGACCCGACCGCGACCGGCAAGCGGCAGGCCGCGGCGGCCTCGGCGGCGCGACCTCAGCCGGCCGTCAAGGAGAAGGCGTGGGCCCAGGTCACCGAGGACGACACGCTGCCCAACATCACCGGACGCTCCATCATCGGGGGCTTCGTCGCACCCGGCCAGGGCGAGCTGCTCAAGCTGTTCACCGCGCGCTACTTCGAGGCGATACCCGGAATGTGGGCACGCCGATCCAGCGAAGTCGCCCAGACCGTGGTGATCGGCCTGTATCCGTCGTGGGACATCAGCGACGCCGGCATCGCTGCGGCGGACGAGTTCCTGGCCGCTCCGGACTCGGAGGTACCGGCTGCCTTGCGCCGGCTGGTGCTGGAGGGCCAAGCCGCAGTCAAGCGGTCGTTGCGGGCCCGCAAGCTCGACACCAGCTAGTGGAAGCAGGCTAGGCCGGGGAGATCCCCGCGCTGAGCACGCGGATCGCGCTGACCAGGCCGTCGACCAGGTGCCCCTGCTCGAATGCCGACGAGGCACCGGCAACCCCGAGCGGTGCCGCAGACTCGGCGCCGCGGCCCCGGACCGCTGAGCCGTAAACCACCTCGATGACGCACTGGTCAGGCGAGACAGCGAGCAGCACCGCGTTGTCCGGCGTCGGCACCTTGGCCAGAATCTCGCGAGCCCGTGCAGCGGTGTCGCTGCCCAGGTCGCCGAGGTAAATGGCGAAACGCGCGTTGGACGCCCGCGAGCCGTATTTCAGCGCGTCATCTATGGTGACCAGGTCTTTGATCGGAAAGGGGTAGTCCACCGACACCTCGCCGGGCTCGGTGACCCCCGAGATCCGCCCGCTGGTGGTGATCACCGAGCCTTTCGGCAGCTCTGTGTGCTCGATCGTCGCTACCTCACCATGTGCCACTGGCGCCACCTCCGACTGTGAACTCCGATGCGCGATGCCCGCCGTGCGCGCCGCCGACAGCTTCGTCGGTGGCAGCCCACAAAATCGGCGGGTGCGTCCACGGCTCTGGCAACTCGTAGGTCGCGGGGTGGGGTCCCTTGCGGGACCAGATCATCGCCGACAGCACGGCCACCAGCAATAACGGTATTCCGACGACCAACAGGTGGATCTGGATAAGGCTCACGACGCAAACCGTATCCCACCGGGCGATCCATCGGCGCGCTTGGACACAAGATTCCGGGCTGTCCGGGTCAGCTCGGCGACCCCAGACCTTACGAGCCACCCGGAACGGGCCGAGGTGGGGGTACCAGCCGGGCAATCAGGCCTAAGCCGCGCCCTCACCGAGGTATCGGGCCCACACCGGATCCAGTTCCTTGACCGTGGACAGCAGTCGCCAATGCTGCCCCGTAGGCGGCACCGGCGCCCGACGCAGTGCCCAGCCAAGTTCGGTGAGCAGCTTGTCGCCCTTGCGGTGGTTGCAGGTCGAGCAGCAAGCGACGCAGTTCTCCCAGGAGTGGTCACCACCGCGGCTGCGCGGCACCACATGGTCGACAGTGTCGGCCTTCGCCCCGCAGTAGGCGCAGGTGAAACGGTCGCGGTGCATGAGCGCGGCGCGGGTCATCGGGACCCGCGCCCGGTACGGGACCCGGACGTAGGTTCGCAGCTGGATCACCGACGGCACCACGATCGAGCTGGTGGCCGAATGAATCACGGGACCGGCCGGATCGTGGTGCACCACGTCGGCCTTGCCGCAGATCACCATGACGATCGCCCGCCGCATCGGCAGCGCGGTCAGCGGCTCGTAGGTCGAATTCAGCAAGAGCACCCGCCGGCGATTCCAGATTGATGCGCTCTCGTGGCGGGTGGGTAGATGGGTATCGACGCTGTGCAGGCATGACGCGGTCAGGGGCCCGGTTAACCCTGCCGCGGCCCCGGAACTGCGGTGGCTGCGGCGTCTCTTGCCCTGCGCCATTTATCCTCCGCGGATAGTCCACCATGATTCGCCGCCAATCGCACCCCTATTGCAGGTGCGCGCCGTGTCGAAACGGTGAACAGCAGCGGTGGCTCGGCCCTGCCGCGCCTTGCCACCCGAGCCATGCACCACAATAGAGGAGATGGATCAGGTGAGCTTCTACGACGCCGTCGGCGGTGCCGAGACCTTCAACGCGATCGTGTCGCGCTTTTACGAGCAGGTCCCCGAGGACGAGATACTGCGCGAAGTGTATCCCGCGGACGATCTGGCGGGCGCCGAAGAACGATTGCGCATGTTCCTCGAGCAGTACTGGGGTGGCCCGCGAACCTACTCCGACCAGCGCGGCCATCCGCGGCTGCGGATGCGGCACGCGCCGTTCCGGATCACCCCCATTGAGCGCGATGCCTGGCTGCGGTGCATGCAGACCGCTGTCGCGTCCATTGACGCACATACCCTCGACGACGAACACCGTCGCGAGTTGCTCGACTATCTTGAGATGGCCGCGCACTCGCTGGTGAACTCGTCCTTTTCTTGATGTCGAACCTGTGATGTCCCAGCCTTGAACTGAACGGAACGATATGAGCCCCGAGTCGTGGTGGTCGAGCGCGGTCTTCTACCAGGTGTATCCGCGGTCGTTCGCGGACAGCGATGGCGACGGGGTCGGTGACCTGGACGGCTTGACGGCTCGTCTGGATCACCTCGAGCAGCTCGGCGTGGACGCCATTTGGCTCAACCCGCGACCACGGCTACGACGTCGCCGATCCGCGGGACATCGACCCGCTGTTCGGCGGGATGGCCGCGATCGAACGGCTGATCGAGGCGGCACACCAGCGCCGCATCAAGATCACCATGGACGTGGTGCCCAACCACAGCAGTTCGGAGCACGCGTGGTTCCAGGCGGCGCTGGCCGCCGGCCCGGGCACCGATGCGCGGGAACGCTATTTCTTTCGCGACGGCAACGGCCCCGACGGGGTGCTGCCGCCGAACAACTGGACGTCGGTGTTCGGCGGGTCGGCCTGGACTCGGGTGATCGAACCCGACGGCAATCCCGGCCAGTATTACCTGCACCTGTTCGACGCCGAGCAGCCCGATCTGAACTGGGACCACCCAGATGTCTTCGACGACTTCGAGAAGACGCTGCGCTTCTGGCTGGAACGCGGCGTGGACGGCTTCCGCATCGACGTGGCGCACGGGATGGCCAAGCCGGCCGGCCTGCCGGACTCGCTGGAAGTCGAGGCCAAGGTGTTGCATCACACTGACGACGACCCCCGCTTCAACAACCCGAGTGTGCACGCGATTCACCGCGACATCCGCAAGGTCGTCGACGACTATCCCGGGGCGGTGACCGTCGGCGAGGTATGGGTCACCGACAACGTCCGCTGGGCTGAGTATCTGCGGCCCGACGAACTGCATCTCGGGTTCAATTTCCGGCTGGCGCAGATCGACTTCGACGCGGCCGAAGTCCAAGAAGCGATACGGAATTCGCTGACGGCCACGGCCATCGAAAGTGCCATCCCGACCTGGACGCTATCCAACCACGATGTGGGCCGCGAGGTCACCCGCTACGGCGGCGGTGAGATCGGGCTGCGCCGGGCGCAGGCCATGGCGATGGTGATGCTCGCCCTGCCGGGCGCGGTGTTCATCTACAACGGTGAAGAGCTGGGGCTGCCCGACGTGGAGCTACCTGACGAGGTGTTACAGGACCCGACGTGGGAACGCTCCGGACATACCGAGCGCGGCCGCGATAAGTGCCGGGTTCCGATCCCGTGGTCCGGCGATACTCCCCCGTTCGGGTTCTCGTCATCTGCCGACACGTGGTTACCGATGCCGGAAGAATGGGCGAAGCTGACCGTCGAAGCCCAGCGCGCAGATCCCGACTCGACCTTGTCGTTCTTCCGGCGAGCACTCAAACTACGCAAGGGCCGTGGTGAATTCGATGGCGGCGAGATCGAGTGGCTGGCCGCGCCAAGCGGTTCGCTGATATTCCGGCGTCATGGCGGGCCGGTGTGCGCGCTGAACGCCGGGGACCGCCCGATCGCTTTGCCGGCGGGGAAAGTCATTCTGGCCAGCGCGCCG
>JBEKNM010000314.1:0-5747 GCA_049522835.1 Mycobacterium sp. | reverse complement strand
ACCAGCCTGCTGGGATCCATGCATCTGGCGCTGAATCCGCCACTGGGCCAGCCGCCGAGCGGACGGCTGCAACCGGGCGCCACGATCCCGCTGAACCGGTCGTCGACCTATCCGTCGACCGAGCAGACGCTGTCGTCGCTGTCGGTGCTCCTCAACGCCGGAGGGCTGGGGCAGTTCGGGGACATCATCCACAACTTCAACGCAGCCCTGTCCGGGCGCGCAGGCGATGTCCGCGATCTGCTTACCCGCCTCGACAGATTCGTCGGCACCCTCGACGAGCAGCGCGACAATCTCGTCGCGTCGATACAAGCACTGAACCGGCTGTCCGGCACGCTGGCCGGACAACGCGACGTGATCACCCAGGCGCTGTACAAGATTCCGCCGGCGCTGGACGTGCTCATCAAGGAGCGGCCGCGCATCACAACCGCGCTTAACAAACTCGGGGTGTTCAGCGACACCGCCACCAGACTGGTCAACGACGCAGGATCTGACTTGGTCAAGAACCTGCAAAATCTCGGGCCGGCGATTGGTGCGCTCGCCGACGTCGGGCCCGAACTCGACCAGGCCCTTGCGTTAGCGCCGACGTTCCCGTTCGGCCAGAGCTTCATCAACCGGTACATCCGAGGCGACTACGTCAACGGGTTTTTCATCATCGACTTGACGAACGCCGGGCTCCGCAAAAGCATCCTGCGGGGCACCCACTGGGAGCGGCTGGGCGCGGAGACCGTGCCGGCGCGTGGGGAACCGGAGTACCTGCAGTTCAAATACGGTGCTCCACCCGGGGCGCCTGGGGGACTGACGTTGCCTGGGCCAGTTGGGAATCCGTTGCCGATCAGTCCGCAGGGGCCGCCCTGGAATCCGGCGCTGCCCGGACCGCCGCCGGCGGGGACACCTGGGGCACCGGTCAACCCTCAGTCGGCAGACGCACCGCCGGCCGCAGCGCCGCCGCCGCCAGTATCGCCGTTAGTCGCGGGCCTGACGATGCTCGGCCCAGGGCCGGCGAACGCGCAGCCACCCGCGGCACCGGCGCTGCCCGGACCGCCGCAACTCGGGGCACCGGTGCCGCTGGTCAACCAGGGAGCTCCCGCCGAGGCACCGGGGCCACCTCCTGCCGCGGCACCGGGGCCACCTGCTGATCACGGTGCGCCGGTCCCGGGCGCGACCCCAGCCACCAGCCAGCCGACGGATGGGGCCCCCTGATGCTGACCCGCTTTGTCCGTATCCAATTGGCGATCTTCACGATCGTGGGGATCGTCGGTCTGTTCGTGATGGTCGTGTTCTACATCCAGGCGCCGACGCTGCTGGGTATCGGCAAGATGACGATCACGCTGGAACTGCCAGCCACCGGTAACCTCTATCGCTTCAGCAACGTGACCTACCGCGGGGTGCAGATCGGCAAGGTGACCGCGGTGGGTCTGACCCCGCACGGCGCGAAAGCCACCCTTTCCCTTGATACTTCGCCGAAGATCCCGGCGGACCTGCAAGCGGAGGTGCGCAGCATCTCCGCGGTGGGCGAGCAGTACGTGGATCTGCGCCCACGAACCGACTCGCCGCCCTACCTGCGCGACGGCTCAGTCATCGCCGTGAGCGACACCACGATTCCGCAGCCGATCGGTCCGGTGCTCGACCAGACAAGTAAGTTGATCAACAGCATCCCCAAGGGCAAGCTCAGCGAATTGCTCGACGAGTCATTCAAGGCATTCAACGGGGCCGGTTACGATTTCGGATCGCTATTCGACTCGTCAGCAGAAATCTCCGGTTACCTCAACAACGTCGCCGACCAGACGCGAACCCTGACCGAGGACACCGGGCCGCTGCTGGACACCCAAGCGCAGACCGCCGACTCGATCCGGCTCTGGGCCCGCAGCCTTGCCGGGTTCACCGGACAGGTGGCCAAAAACGACCCTCAGTTCCGCACTCTGCTGCAAAAGGGGCCCGGGGCGCTCAACGAGGCGTCGCGGCTGCTCGAGCAAATCAAACCGACGCTGCCGGTGCTGCTCGCCAACCTCACCACGATCGGCCAGATCGGCGTGACCTACCACGCTTCAATCGAGCAGGTGTTGGTGTTGCTACCCCCGTTCACCGCAGCGATTCAGTCGTTCATCGGCAATAAGGCCCCGAGCGGGCTGGCCGCGGGCGCCTTCAATCTCGTCATCAGTGATCCGCCTGCATGCACGGTCGGCTTTCTACCGCCGAGTCAATGGCGTGCCCCAGCCGACACCCAGACTGTCGACACGCCGGACGGGCTTTACTGCAAACTGCCGCAGGACTCACCCATCGGGGTGCGCGGCGCGCGTAACTATCCGTGTCAGGGGCAGCCCGGAAAGCGTGCGCCGACTGCCGAAATCTGCGAAAGCGATAAGCCATTCGTACCGCTGGCGATGAGACAGCATGTCTTCGGCACCTACCCGCTGGACCCGAACCTGATCGCGCAGGGCATCCCGCCCGACGACCGGGTCAACTGGAACCGCAACAGAATCTTCGGGCCGGTGGAGGGAACGCCGCTACCTCCGGGAGTGGGACCGCCGTTACCGCCGGTGCAGGGCGGTCCACCGGCGGCGCAGATGGGGGAGGTGTCGCCAATAGCACCGCTCGACGATCCTTCCAACCAAACCGGGCCCCCGCCCGGTGCGGCAAGCAGGGCGCCGTCAGTGGCGCCGAGTGCGTTCGGACGCAACGAGTCCCAGCCCGGACCGTCGATGGGCCCCTCTGTGGCGATTGCCCAGTACAACCCGAACACCGGTAGCTACGTTGCTCCGGATGGCCAGGTTTATCGGCAGTCGGATCTGGTTACGACTACGACGCCTGGGGCGCCCAAGCTGGCCAAAACGTGGAAGGACATGTTCGCCACGTGAAGCCATCGCGCCAGACCGTCCAGATCATCAGCTAGGCGCGCCGGATCACCCTATCTTGTCCAGCCTGAACGGCTGCTCGATATCCAGCGGCAAGTTCGTGCCGCAGGCGCCGCTCGGGCCGACCGTCTGGTCCCTTCCGGCCAGGACTGACGACCCAAGCATGTTGTCACCGGTGTCCGGGTTCGCGGGATAGAAAGTGACATAGTCTCTGCCGACGAATGTGGTGCCGTCGGGGCAGGTTTCCCAGTTCGGAATGTCGCGTTTGAGGTACCAGGTATACCCGTCGGACATCTTCAACGGTGCGCTCCAGCCCTGGTCGCTGGTCACCGTGCCGGTGCAGTCCTCGGCAGTGGCGCACGAAGTGGTGATCGTCCAGGTGCTTCGTACCACCGCCTCCTGGTGGTACACCTCCCTGACCCTGGCCCAGTCACCGACCACCGTGGCGGTGTACGTCCCGTTGATGGCAGGGTCGTAGGCCCATGCTGGCGGCGCCATGCCTACGCCGCCGGCGACGCCGGCAGCCACTAGTGCTGTGCTTACCGCCATACTTATTGAACGCATCACGTGCTCCTCGACGGGCCACGGTTGTCCACACCGGCGTTATCCAGTGAAGTCCAAAGACTAACACCGTCTTCGCCCGTCACGGTCAGGTTTAAGCCAATCCGGTTTAAGACAATTCGGTGTAAGACCAAGCGCCTGGAAGTGGCGCTCATACGGCGTTGAATTTCTCAATAAGCCAGGAACCGCTGACTTTTGTCAGGGTTACCCGGACGCTGCTCGATGTCACCACCGGCTGCGGCTTTTCCTTGGTTGCGGTCTTCTGTTTGACGAAAACAAGCACGACAGCTGAATTCGAGTGCAATTCCAACACAGCGGCCTTGACCACGGTGGCGGTCGTCGTTACTTGGCCGCGCTGGGCCGACGGACCCACGATCTGGTCGGCGAACTGTTGGTAGTAGGCGAGATAGTTCTCGGTGACCCGGGATTTGGCGTTGGTGAAGTCACGGCTAAGAGTGTCAGGCGAGTAGGACAGCAGCGCCACCGCACCATCACTAGCCGCCTGGACGGCCTGGTGTGCTGCAGCGTCGTCGGTCTGCACATCCGGACGGTAGACGAAGTAGAAATAGCCGGCAGCGAACCCCGTCGCGGCAATGAGCAGCATCGTCAAAAGAATTGGACGCCACCTTGCCAGGCAACGACGTATCCAGCGCCCGATCCCGCTGATTCGGCGGCTGAAGTGGCCAGGCGCTGTTTCCTGATCTACCTCGTCGTCGACCGTCACGGGGTGAATTCGACTTTCGAAATCTTGAGCTGTCCGCCGTCTGTTTCGAGGTTGACGACGACTCGCCACGACCGCGATTCAGGTTTAGCCTGATCGGGCTTGGTGAGCTCGGATTTCGCCGCGACCAGGACAACCGCGGAATCCTGGGTCATGGACTGCACTGCGACGGCTTGCACAGCGGCCTTGCTGCTGACCTTCGACTGCTCGAGTGCCTTGACGTAATCCTCGCCGCTCAGCAATACCATGGCCTTGAATTGCCCGGTGGTCTGGTCGGCAAAACGCTGCACGTCGGCTCTCGCCGTGCTCGCGTTGATCGTCAGCATGGTCAGAATTGCGTTGCGGGCCGCCGTGGCGAACTGGGCGGTGCGCTGCCTTTGCTGCACGGCATCATGGTGCTGCCACAGCAAATAACCGCTCGCCGCCAGCGAGCCGCAGCTGACCACAACAGCGGCAGCGGCAGCCAGGGCTTTCCGACCTGGACGACGCAGCCGCCGTCGGCGCGACGGTGCCGACTCGGCTTCCCCCTCGGCCTCCTGCGCGCCGGACTGGTTGCCTTGATCGCTCGATGCCGCCTCGGCTTGTTGGCGCAGCCGTACTGCACGGGCACGAGCGGCCTCGGCACGGGCTTGCGCCTCGGCGAGTTCGTCTGCTTCGGCTACCGAAGTATCGGCGTCGAGCGCCTCAGTTTGAAGCTCGCGTGGCGGTATGGAACACCTCCTCGTCCGCACCTACAGCAGAGAGCCACGTTATCACTGCCTGGCGGGGATGCCGGCGCCCACTGCGGCGATACTCGATGCTGGTCTTCTCCGAATGAGAGAATTCTATTCCGGCTGCGGCGAAGCTATGGCAAAGTAATCTCGTGCGATTCATAGTTGCAGCGGTCGCCGTATTGCTGGGCCTGGGTGTTTCTGTGGCTCCGCCAGCCGCCGCGGGTCCGAGTATCTGCGATTACCCTGACTGCACGCCGGGTATCAGGCCGCACATCATTCTCGGTACCTACTGTGACAACAGCACCTACTTCGTGTTCGGGACAGCCGACTACGACATCTCCTTCGCAACGCAGCCGGGACGGCTGATGTTCTGCGGCTCGCCCAGGAGATATGAGCCTCGATGGTTCCGGTCACCTCCGATGGCGGGCATCAAGGACGAGAACTCGCTTTGCACTGACTACCCGGAGTACTACGTCGCACAGGCGCCGGATGGCCTCTTCCTGGTCTGCAATGCGCACGACGGTAGACAAATCTGGGAGCGCGGCGACACGTAACCGGATTCGCGGCCGAATTCACGGGCGTGTGTTCGGAATCTCGGGCCACGTTTGAAAGGGGCTGGGTCCGAAGTAGTCGCCGTTATGAATCGTGCCGTCGATGTCGCGATGGTGCGCGTCGTGGCAGGTGGTCGGCTCCCATTGGGGTCCCCATCCGGGGTCAAAGGGCTGACCCGGACACCAGTGGTATCCCACAAACGGCCAGGGCGGGTCGTCGGCGTGAGCGCTGGCCACCAAGACATCTGGAGCGCCCGCACTCGCCAGTCCAAAGCCTGCGGTGGCCATGATCGCTGCGGCAGCGCAGCGCTTGACTGTGTTCATGCAAGAAACCGTATCTGAATGGCTT
>JBEKNM010000313.1:0-5753 GCA_049522835.1 Mycobacterium sp. | reverse complement strand
GGTGCTGCGCGAGTTTTTGGTGAGCAATTTGGTACTGGTGCTCCGGCCACGATAGGCCCGCAGAAAAGCGGCGCAAAAAGGCGCTGAAATTAGTTGACTGAAACATGTTCTCGTTTTGCGGTTGGCTTGGGTAGGGTGGCGCCATGCCCGCCGGCGACGATGCAGAGCGGAGCGATGAGGAGGAGCGGCGGAATATGAGCGACATTGAGACGGAATACGACAAACTTTTCATCGGCGGAAAATGGACCGAACCGTCGACCTCCGAAGTCATCGAGGTGCACTGTCCGGCCACCGGGGAGTACGTCGGCAAGGTGCCGATGGCCGCGGCGGCCGACGTCGACGCGGCGGTCGCCGCGGCGCGCGCAGCATTCGACAACGGCCCGTGGCCCACAACGCCACCGACGGAACGCGCGGCCGTCATCGCCAACGCGCTCAAGCTGATGGAGGAGCGCAAGGACGGATTCGTCCAGCTGCTCGGCCTCGAGACCGGCCAGCCGCCGACCTCGGTCGAGACGATGCAGTGGATGAGTGGGATCGGTGCGATGAACTTCTTCGCCGGCCCCGCCGTCGACCAGGTCAAGTGGCAGGAGATCCGCAACGGCGGCTACGGGCAGACCATCGTCCATCGTGAGCCGCTCGGCGTGGTCGGGGCGATCGTGGCGTGGAACGTTCCGCTGTTCCTGGCCATCAACAAGCTGGGCCCGGCGCTGCTGGCCGGTTGCACGGTCGTGCTCAAGCCGGCGGCCGAAACACCTTTGAGCGCAAATGCTTTCGCGGAGGTGTTCGCCGAGGCCGGCCTGCCCGAGGGTGTGCTGTCGGTGGTGCCCGGCGGCATCGAGACCGGCCAGGCGCTGACGTCCAACCGGGACATCGACATCTTCTCCTTCACCGGCAGCTCGGCCGTGGGCAAAGAGATCGGCCGACGCGCGGCGGAGATGCTCAAGCCGTGCACCCTGGAGCTCGGCGGCAAGTCGGCGGCCATCATCCTCGACGACGTCGACCTGGCCGCCTCGATCCCGATGCTGGTGTTCTCCGGGATCATGAACACCGGGCAGGCCTGTGTGGCCCAGACCCGCATCCTCGCGCCGCGCTCGCGCTACGACGAAATCGTGGACGCGGTCAGCGCTTTCGTGCAGATGCTGCCGGTCGGTACGCCGTCGGACCCGGCCGCCCAGATCGGCTCGCTGATCTCGGAGAAGCAACGTGCCCGGGTCGAGGGCTACATCGCCAAGGGCGTCGAGGAGGGTGCGCGGCTGGTGTGCGGCGGCGGTCGTCCCGAAGGGCTGGACAACGGTTTCTTCGTGCAACCCACGGTGTTCGCCGACGTCGACAACAAGATGACGATCGCGCAGGAAGAGATCTTCGGGCCGGTGCTGAGCATCATCCCCTACGACACCGAGGACGAGGCGATCAAGATCGCCAACGACTCGGCGTACGGCCTGGCCGGCAGCGTGTGGACCACCAACGTGCCGCGCGGCATCGAGATCTCGGAGAAGATCCGCACCGGGACGTACGCGATCAACTGGTACGCGTTTGACCCGTGCTGCCCGTTCGGCGGCTACAAGAACTCCGGCATCGGCCGCGAGAACGGCCCGGAAGGCGTCGAGCACTTCACCCAGCAGAAGAGCGTGCTGATGCCGATGGGCTACACCCTCGAGAGCTAGCGGCCCTGGAATCTGGCCTGCCGTCGTTCGATAAAGGACTGCACGCCCTCGGCGGCGTCCTCGCTGGCGAAAAGCTCGGCAACGGCGGGGCGCAGTCGGGCGATCGCGGCCGCCTCCCCCTCGGCGCGGGCCAGGTGCGCGGACGCCAGGGTGGCGCGCACACCTAACGGTGCGGCGCGCTCAGCGATGGTGTGCGCGATCTCGCGCGCCCGAGCCAGCGCCGCCGCCGCGTCGTCGGCGACCTCCTGGACCAGACCGATGCGGTGCGCCTCGGCGGTGTCGAACTCGTCGCCGGTGAGTAGCCAGCGCATGGCGTTACCCCACCCTGCCTCGCGGGGAAGCCGGATCGTCGCACCTCCGAAGGGGTAGATCCCACGCTGCACTTCAAGCTGGGTGAATCGGGTGCCGACCGCCGCGATGCGAATGTCGGCGGCCAGCAACAACTCGATGCCCAACGTCATGCACCAGCCTTGCGCGACCGCGACCAGCGGTGTGGTCGGCGCTGGTTTCGAAGCGCCGTCCAGCCGCCAGGGGTCCCGGCCGTCGTCGGGGAGCGGATTCTGCCCGGTCGCGATGCCGGGGCCTACGTCGACGAGATCCAGACCGGCGGTGAAGTGGTCCCCGTGCGCGAATAGCACCCCGGCGCGTACCGATGTGTCGGATTCCAGAACCGCATAGGCGCGGGCCAGGTCGGCCAGCATCGCCCGGTCGAACGAGTTGCGTTTGTGGGGCCGGTTCAGCCCGATCAGCAGAACGTGTCCATCCAGCTCGAGAGACACGGTGTCCAGGGTCGGGAGGGCGGGCCTGGCGGTGGGGCCAGTGGTCTGGGAATTACGGGAAGTGTGGGAAATGTTGCTATTAGTAGCCATCGTCACAGTGAACCTCAGCCCTACTTATTATGCAATAAGGCATAATCGGTAGGTTGTGTAGCTTGGCTGTCAGCGCCTTAATGATCACAAACGCCGCCATCTGCAGCGGTCCAGGCCATAAAGCCAAAAATAATTTGCTTACTGTACCGATATATTATATGGTCGCTTGCATAATCATGAGCCGCTGGCCCCGGCACGTGAGTGCAGCACACAGGCCCGGAGAGAATCATGTGGATCATCGAGCTCAACGTCGCCGGCTATCGATTCAGCCGCGAGATGCCTGACCTGCGGCGCCGGCCGTTCCGGTTCAGCCCGCGCAATAAGCACTGGCCGATGTTGTGGCACTCACACGCCGCATGACATCCGCCATGCAAGGTACGTCCGCCATCCCGGCTCCGACCAAGCGCGGCGGTACCCGCAACAAGATGCTGGTCAGTGCCGCCGAGGTGATGCGCGAGCGTGGAGCGGCCGGTGTAACCATCGACGAGGTGCTCGCGCGCAGCGGCGCACCACGCGGCTCGGTTTACTACCACTTTCCCGACGGGCGCAATCAAATCTTGGCCGAGGCATTGCGGTATTCGGGCGATTCCATTACCGCCATGATCGATGACGCCGCCGACCGGGGCGCCAGGTTTCTACTGCAGGAGTTCGTCGATTTCTGGGTTCGTCTGCTGAGCGACGGCAAATTCACCGCGGGCTGCCCCGTGGTGGCAGCCGCGATTGGCTCGGACGACGACGATCCCAGGCTTTCAGCCGAGGCCGGCGTCATCTTGGGCCGCTGGTGTGCCGCGTTGACCCGGGCGTTCGCCAACGACGGCTTCGACGAGGCTGATGCCGCGTCGCTGGCGGTGACGTCGATCGCCGCTCTGGAAGGTGCCATCGTGCTGTCCCGCTCGACTCGCAGCGCCGAACCGCTGCGCCAGGTCGGCGATCAACTCGAATTCCTAGTTAAGGCAAGAGAATTCGTCGTCCGCAACGGAATTCCTGGCGCTCACGACGGTCCGCGCCTCCCTTCGTAGTAGGCGCACGCCGACAAGACCGGCGGGTACGCAGATGCTACGATATCCGTACGGCTCGACGAGGGGCGGACGTCCCGCGAGGAAAGTTCGCTGAAACCTAGTCCTGCTGCGGGGGACGCGATAGGGTTTTTCTGTTCCTGCACGGCTTGCCAAAACCCGGGCTGGGCGAGCGCTGGGTTTGCGATGCGCCGTTGGGAGGTGCCACATGTCGGACCTGTTCGGGGTCCCGGACGAGGTGGCGGCCGCCGCCGGCAATCTGGGCGGTATCGGTTCGACGATCAGCGCGGCCAATGCTGCCGCGGCATTCCCGACGACGGGGCTAGCGGCCGCGGGCGCTGACGATGTGTCGATGGCCGTTGCGGAGCTTATGGGCGGGCATGGCCAGGGGTATCAGTCCTTCGCCGCTCAAATCGAGGCGTTTCACCAGCAGTTTGTCCAAAACCTCAGTGCCGGCGCGAGCGCATACGCCGCCGCCGAGGCCGCCAACGCCGCCGCGGTTGCGAACCCGTTGGGAGCCGTGCAGCAAGGTCTGCAGAGCGTGGTCAACGCGCCCGCGATGGGTGCGGGCCTGAGCGCCATCCCCAGCGCCGCTGGTAACGCCGGCGCCGGTGGCACCGGTGGGCTGTCTGGCATAGGCGGCGCGGGCGGCATGAACCCAACCGTGTTCGGCGGTCCCAGTACTGCCGTCAGCGGCTTCGGGTCCGGCAGCAGCGGCGGACGAGGCGGCAGCGGCGGCGGCAATAGCGGAGCAAACGGGCAGACGGCGCGCTAGCGCGTGACGGTCAGTCGCTGGCCGGCAGCGGCTTGACCTCTTTGAGCTGCAGCGCAGTCTGTCCGACGCTCAGGCTCCCCGCGCCGGGCTTGGTCACCAGCACCTCGGCACCGGATTCGTCGACATAACGCTTGCCCATCACGGTGCCGCCGGCCAACGCCGGGTCGAGTTCGCCCGAGCGCTCGGCGCCGATCGCCACCATGGGTGCGCCGCCGCAGCGCAGGTCATCGAGGCTGTCGGCGCTCCTGACGACGATGACCTGGGTGTCACACACCTGGCTGGCGAGGCGGGTTCCGTTCTTGATCATGCGCGCATTTTCCTTCTAGCGTCCGTCTATAGTCTCGATGATCTCCCGGCGAAGCACCTTGCCGGTGGGAGTGGTCGGCAGCTCGTCGCGAAACACTACCCGGTCTGGGGTTCGTGACCCGCGCAAACTCTTGCGGACGTGCTCGCGCAATTCCTCGGGATCCGGTTCGACGCCCGGCTTCGGCACCACCACGGCGACAATCGCCTGGCCCCATTGCGGGTCTTCGACACCGACCACGGCGACATCGCGCACGTGCGGGTGCTCGATCAGCACCTCCTCCAGCTCTGCGGGCGCGATGTTCTCGCCACCGCGGATGATGGTGTCATCACTGCGTCCGCCGATGAACAGGTAACCGTCTTCGTCGAGCACGGCGATGTCTTTGGTCGGAAACCATCCGTTTTCGTCGAGCACCGAGCCGATCCCGGTGTAGCGGCCGGAGACCTGCTCACCGCGCACGAACAGCTCGCCGGTCTCACCCGGCGGCAACACCGTGCCCTCATCGTCCCGGATCTGCAGCTCGATGCCGGGCACAGGCTGTCCGACCGACCCCAACCGCTTGGCGACGGCGGCAACCGACGCGGATTGCGCCGCCCGATGATCATCGGGGGTCAGCACCGCGATCGTCGAGCTTGTCTCAGTGAGGCCGTAGGCGTTGACAAAGCCCACATCGGGCAACAATTCGAGCGCTCGACGGACCAGCGGCAGGCCCACTTTCGAGCCACCGTAGGCCAGGTTGCGCAGCGAGGGCAGCCCCTGGCCGCCCGCCTCGAGCACGGTGACGACGCGATCCAGCATGGTGGGCACCAGCGTCGCGGTAGTCACATGCTCGGCCTCGATCAGCCGCACCCATTCCTCGGGATCGAAATCGGGCAGGTAGACCATCTTGCGGCCCGCGTACAGGTTCGACAGCGCGGCGCCAACCCCGGCGATGTGGTACGGCGGGACGCAAATCAGTGCGGCGTCGCTAGCGTCGGCCGATTCGAATTCGACCGTGCCGGTGACATAGCTGGTCAGGTTGTTATGCGAGAGTTCGACGGCCTTGGGCGCCGACGTGGTGCCCGACGTGAAGAGCACGATCGCGACGGAGTCCGGGTCAGGAAACGCGAGGCCCTCACTGGCCGG
>JBEKNM010000312.1:0-5793 GCA_049522835.1 Mycobacterium sp. | reverse complement strand
TGGGATTTGCAAAGGTTTTGACCAGTGTCGGGCAGGTGTACCCGCGTTCGCTCGACCATGATGTGGTGTCGGCGCTGGTGCAGCTGGGCGCCGGGCCGTCGTCGCTGGCGCACACCATCCGGCTGATGGCCGGCCACGACCTCGTCACCGAAGGCTTCGCGGCCGGACAAGTCGGTTCGTCGGCGATGCCGCACAAGATGAACACGCGCAGCTGCGAGCGGGTCAACGGGCTCCAGGTCGTGCTGCGCGGTTACGCATCGATGGCCGCCGAGCTGGCCGGCGCGCAGTGGAACGAGGGCGACGTCTTCTGTTCGGTGGTTCGCCGGGTTGCGTTGCCAGACAGCTTTTTTGCTATCGACGGGCAGATCGAGACGTTTTTGACGGTGCTTGACGAGTTCGGCGCCTACCCGGCGGTGATCGGCCGCGAGCTGGACCGCTATTTGCCGTTCCTGGCCACCACCAAGGTGTTGATCGCCGCGGTGCGCGCCGGTATGGGGCGCGAGGCCGCGCACCACGTGATCCGGGAACACGCGGTGGCCACGGCGCTGGCCATGCGGGAACACGGCGCCGAGCCAGACCTGCTGGACCGGTTGGCCGCCGACCCGCGACTGCCGCTGGACCGAGCCGCGCTGGACGCCGCGCTGGCCGACAAGAAGGCGTTCATCGGTGCCGCCCCCGACCAGGTCGACGAGGTGGTCGCCAGGGTTGACTCGCTGGTAGGCCGCTACCCGGACGCGGCCAAATACACCCCCGGTGCCATCCTGTGACTCTCGCCGGGGCGCTCTCGGGGATCGACTTCACCGATCTGGACAACTTCGCCAACGGCTTCCCGCATGAGTTGTTCGCCGTCCATCGGCGAGAGGCGCCGGTGTGTTGGCACGAGCCAACTGACAACACCCCCGACGGAGAGGGCTTCTGGTCGGTGGCCACGCATGCCGAAACCCTTGAGGTACTGCGTGATCCGGTGACCTATTCATCGGTGACCGGCGGCAAGCGATCGTTCGGAGGCACGCTGCTGCAGGACCTGGCCATCGCCGGCCAGGTGCTCAACATGATGGACGACCCGCGACATTCGCAGATTCGGCGACTCGTGAGTTCCGGGCTGACGCCGCGGATGATCCGACTCGTGGCGGACGATCTGCGGGCCCGGACGCGCCGGCTGCTGGACGCGGTGGTGCCGGGCGAACCGTTCGACTTCGTGATTGACGTCGCCGCCGAACTGCCGATGCAGATGATCTGCATCCTGCTGGGAGTGCCGGAACACGAACGGCATTGGCTATTCCAGGCCATCGAACCGCAGTTCGACTTTGGCGGTTCACGCAAGGCGTCTCTTTCGCAGCTGTCGGTCTCAGAAAATGCTCAAGAGGCCGGGTCGCGGATGTACGCCTACGGGCAGGAGTTGATCGCATCGAAGCGTGCTGAGCCGACTGATGACATGTTGTCTGTGGTCGCCAACGCGACGCTCGATGATGCCGACGCGCCGGCCCTGTCGGACCTCGAGCTGTATTTGTTCTTCAGTCTGCTGTTCAGTGCGGGTGCGGAGACGACGCGCAACGCGGTCGCGGGTGGGCTGCTGGCGCTGGCCGACCATCCGGACCAGTTCCAAGCGCTGCGTGCGGATCTCGACATGCTCCCGACTGCGGTCGAGGAGATGGTTCGGTGGGCGTCGCCGTCGCCATCCAAGCGGCGCACCGCTACCCGCGACGTCACGCTCGGCGGGCAGTCGATCGATGCGGGACAGAAAGTACAGATATGGGAGGGCTCGGCCAATCGCGATTCCTGCGTTTTCGGCCGTGCTGACAAGTTCGACATCGCCCGAAAACCAAACCCGCATCTAGGCTTTGGCCAGGGTGTGCACTACCGCCTGGGCGCCAATCTGGCCCGGCTGGAATTGCGGGTGCTGTTCGAGGAATTGCTGTCGCGCTTCGTCAGCGCGCGGGTCGTCGAGCCCGTCGAATGGACTCGCAGCAACCGGCATACCGGCATACGGCATTTGGTCGTTGAGATGTTTGGAGCCTAGGGACACCCCCGCCCTCGTGGGTGGTTAGCGCGCGGGAAGTGTGATCCCGGCCGAGCGCAGTTCGAGGGCGGCCAGAGCCCGGATGGTGACGGGATCCTCGCGGCGCCACGCGCCAACCGGATCCGCGCTCAGAGCTGCCAGTTTATGCGGGGACCGGTTGGTCAACGCCCGCAGCGCCAGCAGCTGTTGGCCGGCCGGGGTGGCGGCCAGCCCGGTCACCACCCATTTGCGCCTGAAGAACCGGAGCCGCAGGAACAACCATGGCATCACCGCTACGAGAATCGGGAGCGCGGCAACCGCCATTGCAAGCAACACCGCGAGCCAGCTCGCTGTGATGTCCAGGTTGTGCCCGGCGCCCGCGATGTCGAGGGCAGCCTGGCTGGCAGAGGTAAGCGGCTCGCTGACCGTGTCGCCGACCAGCGGAATGCGCTGGGCGCCATGGCCGGCTGACGCCAGATTGCCGGCGATACCCTGCGCGCCGCTTTCGACTTGGCGCCCGGCTTCGGCGATGGTCGAGATGGCGTCGTAAACCGCAAGACCGACGAGTAGCCAGATCGTCGTCCATACGACGACCGCGAAATCGCTGAACAGTTGGGCCAGCAGCCGGCCAGGCCTGGTGGAGTAGGGCAAAAAGCGCGATGTCATAGCACAGATACCAGCACAGCTCCCGGCCCGGCGCTGGTCTTAGAGCCGCTTCCCGGGGTGGCCGATAGGCTGACCCGATGCGCCCCGCATTGACCGACTACCAGCATCTGGCCAGCGGCAAGGTCCGTGAGCTGTACCGCGTCGATGACGAACATCTGCTACTGGTCGCGTCCGACCGCATCTCGGCATACGACTACGTCCTGGACAGCACGATTCCGGACAAAGGTCGCATCCTGACCGCGATGAGCGTGTTCTTCTTCGGCCTCGTCGAGGCGGCCAACCACTTGGCCGGGCCGCCGGATGACCCGCGGATCCCCAACGAGGTGCTCGGCCGTGCGCTGGTGGTGCGGCAGCTCGAGATGCTTGCGGTGGAATGTGTGGCTCGCGGCTACCTGACCGGCTCGGGCTTATTGGACTACGAGGCGACCGGGAAGGTCTGCGGTATCACGTTGCCCCCCGGGCTGGTCGAGGCAAGCAGGTTCGAGACACCACTGTTTACCCCTGCCACGAAAGCCGCTCTGGGAGAACACGATGAGAACATTTCGTTTGCCCGGGTGATCGAGATGGTGGGCGCGGTGCATGCCAATCAGCTGCGTGACCGGACGCTGCAGATTTATGTGCAGGCCGCCGATCACGCTTTGAGGAAGGGAATCA
The DNA here is from genome assembly GCA_049522835.1 of Mycobacterium sp. GTDB lineage: Bacteria > Actinomycetota > Actinomycetes > Mycobacteriales > Mycobacteriaceae > Mycobacterium. The sequence continues at coordinate 2,474 of JBEKNM010000312.1, read as the reverse complement.
TCATCGCCGACACCAAGTTCGAGTTCGGTAGTGACCGCGACGGCAATCTGATTCTGGCCGACGAAATCTTCACACCGGACTCGTCGCGGTACTGGCCAGCCGAAAACTACCGGGCTGGTGTGGCTCAAACCAGCTTCGACAAGCAGTTCGTCCGCAACTGGCTTACTAGCCCCGAGTCCGGCTGGGACCGCTACGGGCCGCAACCCCCACCACCGCTGCCGAATGACATCATCGAGGCCACTCGCGACCGTTACATCAATGCCTACGAACGAATTTCCGGTCTGAGTTTCAGTGACTGGATCGGTCGGGGCGCATGACGGGCACACCTATACCGCCTGTCGCCAAGCGGGAGGAGACCCGACGGGAATACCACGGGGATGTCTTCATCGACCCCTACGAATGGCTGCGTGACAAGGCGAACCCCGACGTCATCGCCTACCTCGAGGCTGAAAACGACTATGTCGATCAGACGACTTCGCATCTTGGACCGTTGCGGCAGCAGATTTTCGACGAGATCAAGGCTCGCACCAAGGAAACCGACCTGTCGGTGCCGACTCGACAAGGCGACTGGTGGTATTACGCCCGTACCTTCGAGGGCAAGCAGTATCGCGTCCAGTGCCGGTGCCCGATAACCGATTCCGATGACTGGGACCCGCCGGCGCTAGACGAGAACACCGAAGTAACGGGTGAGCAGATTTTGCTCGACTCCAATGCCGAAGCGGAGGGACACGACTTCTTCGCGCTGGGCGCCGCTATGGTCAGCCTGGATGCCAATCTGCTCGCATACTCCGTCGACACCGTCGGTGACGAACGGTACACGCTGCGGTTCAAGGACTTACGCACTGGCGAGAAGTTCTCTGACGAGATCGTCGACATCGCGGCCGGCGCGACCTGGGCCGCCGACAACCGCACCATATATTACCTGACCTTGGACGCGGCCCACCGTCCCGACAAGGTGTGGCGGTATCGGCTGGGCTCCGGCGAGCCGTCGGAGCTGGTGTATCACGAGGCCGACGAACGGTTCTGGCTGGGGGTCGGGCTCACCCGAAGTGAGGCCTACGTCTTCATAGCCTCGGGATCGTCCATCACCTCAGAGTTCCGCTATGCGGACTCCGCTGACTCGCACGCGCAGTTCACCGTCGTGCTGCCACGGCGCGAAGGCGTCGAGTACTCGGTGGAGCACGCGCGCGTCGGCGGACAGGACCGATTCTTGATCCTGCACAACGACGGCGCGGTGAACTTCACGCTCACCGAAGCCCCGATCAGCGATCCAACGCAGCAACGCACCCTCGTCCCGCACCGCGATGACGTCCGGCTCGAAGGTGTGGATGCCTTTGCCGGTCATCTGGTGGTCAGCTACCGGCGTGCGGCGTTACCCCGGATCCAATTGTGGCCCATCGACTCCGACGGCGGCTACGGTGTGCCTGACGAGATCTCGTTCGATTCCGAGCTGATGTCGTCCGGGCTGGGTGGCAATCCCAACTGGGAGTCGCCGAAGTTGCGGATCAGAGCTGGATCTCTGGTGATCCCGCTGCGGATCTACGACATCGACTTGGCTACCGGAGCGCGCATCTTGTTGCGTGAGCAACCCGTGCTCGGCGGCTATCGGCCCACAGACTATGTTGAGCGGCGCGAGTGGGCGCAGGCCGACGACGGTGCCCGGATCCCGGTGTCGATCGTGCACCGCGCCGCTATCGAATTCCCTGCGCCAACGCTGCTTTATGGCTACGGCGCCTACGAAATTTGCACAGATCCGAGCTTTTCCGTGGCGCGATTGTCGCTGCTGGACCGGGGCATGGCGTTCGTCATCGCCCACGTCCGGGGCGGCGGTGAGATGGGCCGGCTGTGGTACGAGCACGGCAAGCTGCTGGAGAAGAAGAACACCTTTACCGACTTCGTCGCTGTGGCAGAGCATCTGGTGGACTCGGGACTGACTCGACCGCAAGAATTGGTGGCATTGGGTGGCAGTGCGGGCGGTCTGCTGATGGGCGCGGTCGCCAACTTGGCACCGGACCTCTTCGCCGGAATCCTCGCCCAGGTCCCGTTCGTCGATCCACTGACCACCATCCTGGATCCTTCGTTGCCGCTGACTGTCACCGAGTGGGACGAATGGGGAAACCCGTTGAGCGACAGCGATGTCTATTCATATATGAAGTCGTATTCGCCATACGAGAACGTCGAAGACAAACGGTATCCTGCCATGCTGGCGATGACATCGCTGAACGACACCAGGGTCTATTACGTGGAGCCGGCCAAGTGGGTCGCGGCGTTGCGGCACGCGAACGCTGACGGCAATCCGGTGCTGCTCAAGACTCAGATGACAGCCGGCCATGGTGGCGTCAGTGGTCGCTACCGGGCATGGGAAGAAACCGCATTCCAATACGCCTGGCTGCTAGCAGCTGCCGACGGCGACCGCTATGGCGGCGGCCAGGAAGACGATCTCGGTGGCGGTGCGTCGCGGTAGCTGCGTCGTC
>JBEKNM010000311.1:0-5802 GCA_049522835.1 Mycobacterium sp. | reverse complement strand
TGGGCCTGACACTCCCCGAATTCGTTTGCCTGCGCAGCATTTCGATGTCCCCGGGATTGTCCAGCGCCGAATTGTCCCGGCACACCAACGTCACACCGCAGGCGATGAACACAGTGCTGCGCAAGCTGGAAGACATTGGCGCAGTGGCACGGCCGGCATCGGTGTCCTCGGGGCGTGCGCTGCCGGCGACGCTGACCAGTCAGGGCCGCGCCCTGCTGAATCGCGCCGAAGGCGCGGTCCGCATCGCTGATGCCCGCATCCTGGCCAAGCTGACCGGAGCGCAGCAGCGCGAGTTCAAACGAATGCTCGACAAGCTCGGGTCCGACTGACCGGCCAGGTTTCAGGCTTGGATCCGGGCCCACGGATGTGCCTCTTCGAGTTCGAAGGCTAGTTCCAGCAGTAAAGCTTCCTGCCCGATGGCGGCCGACAGCATCATGCCCACGGGCATGCCGTCCGCGGATTGAGCCAGCGGCAGCGAGATCGCCGGCTCCCCCGTGACGTTATGAATTGGGGTGAATGCGACCCAGCTGACCAGCCGTCCGATGATCTGGTCATAGTCGGTGGGAGCGAGGTAACCGATCCGCGGTGTCTCGTCGGCGACCGTCGGCGTCAGCAACGCGTCGTAGGTGGCAAAGAACTGCGCGCTCAGCCGCCGCAGCCTGCGCAGCCGCATGATCGCCAGCGGGAGCCGGTGGATGTTGCGGCTGGTGTTGCGATCCAGACCCAGCGTCAGGCTATCCAGACGAGTGCGGTCGAACGTCTCGCCGAACACGCGCCGGCCGGTGCGCACCTGCGCCAGGGCCAGAAACCCCCAATACAGGACGAAGTCGTCCACGAAACTTGCCGGCACCGGGGGCTCGTCAACGAGTTCGACGCGGTGCCCCAGCTCCTCGAGCAACCCCGCCGACTTCAGTGTCAGCTCCCGCAGTTCGAGGCTGCACTCGCGCTGAACCGAGCGGGTCACCACCGCGATCCTCAGCCGCTGCCGACCGGGCTCCCTGACGTCGCCGACCGGCGCCAGCCTGGGGTTGCGCCAGATGCGCTCGGCCTCCCGATAGAAGGCCGCGGTGTCACGCACCGAACGGGTCAGCACGCCGTTAGTGACTATGCCCACCGGCATCCGGCGCAGTTCCGGGTCCAGCGGCAACCGGCCGCGCGACGGCTTGAGCCCGACCAGTCCGTTGCAGGAGGCCGGAATTCGGATCGACCCGCCGCCGTCGTTGGCGTGCGCGATCGGCACCACACCGGCGGCAACGAACGCACCCGATCCCGAAGACGACGCGCCGGCGGTGTAGTCGGTATTCCACGGGTTCCGGACCGGCCCCAGCCGGGGATGTTCAGCGGATGCGCTGAACCCGAACTCCGACATCTGCGTCTTGCCCAGAGATATCGGCCCGGTGGCCAGATACAACCGGGTGAACTCGCCGTCGGCGTCGGCGTCGCGGGGCGCCCACGCGTCGGCGCCCCGCATCGTCGGCTGTCCGGCGACGTCGATGTTGTCCTTGATGAACGTCGGGACGCCACTAAAAAAGCCATTCGGGGCGCTGACCGACGCGGTGGACGCGGTTTTCCGGGCAAGTTCAAACGCCTTGTACGCCAAGCCGTCCAGGGCCGGGTTGACGGCCTCGGTCCGGGCGATCGCAGCCTCGACCGCGTCGACTCTTGAGACCCGGCCGGCGCGCAGGGCATCGGCGAGGCCTACCGCGTCGAGGTCGCCGAGGGCATCGTCGGCAAAAGCGTGCACGCGTCGCATAGCAACGACGCTAGCCCGCTAGCGTTCGCCGCTCAGGCCTGACCCACCTCGAACCGAACGAAGCGCGTCACCGTCACGCCGGCCTCGTCGAGCAGGGCCTTGACGGTCTTCTTGTTGTCAGAGACTGACGGCTGCTCGAGCAGCACAGCGTCCTTGAAGAAGCCGTTCAGCCGGCCCTCGACGATCTTGGGCAGCGCCTGTTCGGGCTTGCCCTCCGCCTTTGCCGTCTCTTCGGCAATGCGGCGTTCGCTGGCCACGACGTCCTCGGGGACGTCGTGGCGGGACAGGTAGCGCGCCTTGAGCGCGGCGATCTGCAGCGCGACCGCGTGCGCGGCCTCGCTGTTGCTGCCGCTGTATTCGACCAACACACCGACGGCCGGCGGCAGGTCGGCTGAGCGCTTGTGCAGGTAGGTCTCGACGGTGCCGTCGAAGAACGCGACCCGGCGCAATTGCAGCTTTTCGCCGATCTTGGCCGACACTGCGGCGACGGCCTCATCAACGGTCTTGTCGCCGGTGCTGGCCAGCTTCAACGCGTCGACGTCAGCGGCTTTGGACTTCGCTGCCGCCGCCACGATCTCGTCGGCCAGCTTTTGGAACTCGGCGTTCTTGGCGACGAAGTCGGTCTCGCAATTCAGCTCGATCAGCGCGCCGTCCTTGGCCGCGACCAAGCCCTCGGCAGTGGCCCGCTCAGCGCGCTTACCGACGTCCTTGGCACCCTTGATCCGCAGTGCCTCGACCGCTTTGTCGAAGTCGCCGTCGTTTTCGGCCAGCGCGTTCTTGCAGTCGAGCATTCCCGCGCCGGTGAGCTCCCGAAGCCGCTTGACGTCGGCAGCGGTGAAGTTCGCCATATCAGCCTTCCGTAGGGGTTGATTCGGTTGCGCTTGCAGCCTCGGTCGGGGCTGTAGCTGTTGCTGTTGCTGAGGCCAGCAGCTCCTGCTCCCATTCGGCGAGCGGCTCGGCGGCTTCCGCCTCGGGCTTGCCGTCACCGCGGCCCAGACCAGCGCGGGCCTGCAGGCCCTCGGCGACCGCGGAAGCGATCACCTTGGTCAGCAGCGCGGCCGAGCGGATCGCGTCGTCGTTGCCCGGGATCGGATAGTCGACCTCATCGGGGTCGCAGTTGGTGTCCAGGATCGCGATGACGGGGATACCCAGTTTGCGGGCCTCGCCGACGGCGATGTGCTCCTTGTTGGTGTCGACGACCCAGATCGCCGATGGCACCTTGGCCATGTCGCGGATACCGCCGAGGCTGCGCTCGAGCTTGTTCTTCTCGCGGGTCAGCATCAAGATTTCCTTCTTGGTGCGGCCCTCGAAGCCACCGGTCTGCTCCATCGCCTCGAGCTCCTTGAGCCGCTGCAACCGCTTGTGCACGGTGGAGAAGTTGGTGAGCATGCCGCCCAGCCAGCGCTGGTTCACGTAGGGCATCCCGACGCGGGTCGCTTCAGCCGCGACGGACTCCTGCGCCTGCTTCTTGGTACCTACGAACATGACGCTGCCACCGTGGGCGACGGTCTCCTTGACGAACTCGTACGCCTTGTCGATGAAGGTCAGCGTCTGCTGCAGGTCGATGATGTAGATGCCGTTGCGGTCGGTGAAGATGAACCGCTTCATCTTGGGATTCCAGCGACGGGTCTGGTGCCCGAAGTGGGTGCCGCTGTCAAGCAGCTGCTTCATGGTTACAACAGCCATTGTCGGCCATTCCTTTGTGTCGGTTGTCGCCCGGCATCGGGTGAAGCCGGGCCCTGGCGCCTGCTGCGATGCCGGACCCGTTCCGGAATCCCCGAGAGGAAACCGACGCGGGACCGCCCGGCATTCGGTGCGATCTCCTAATGTGCGGGAGCCGCGGTGCAGGCGCGCGAAGTCAGCCCGCCAATGCGAGCTGCGACCAGCAGTTTACACCGGCCCAGCTGATGGTTCTGCCCAGCCGCTTGTCCACACAGGATTCTTCGTGCACAGAACAGGCAGACGCGGTTGGCCCGGCCGTCGCCGCCGCGCTGAGCTGGTGGCATGCGGTGGGTAGCGCTGATCCTGAGCTGGGCGCTGATCAGCGCAACACCGGCCGGCGCGGACGGCGTTCGGCTGGACTGGCCGTTACGCCCGCCGCCGGCCGTCGCCCGGGGATTCGACGCCCCCTCACCCAACTGGAATCGCGGCCACCGCGGTATAGACCTGCCGGGCACGCCTGGCCAGCCGGTGTACGCCGCGGGCAGCGCGACCGTAGTGTTCGCCGGGATGCTGGCAGGCCGGCCGGTGGTGTCGCTGGCCCACCCAGGCGGTTTGCACACCAGCTACGAGCCGGTGCAGACGGCCGTCCGGGTCGGTCAGCCGGTGACTTCTGAGACCGTGATCGGCGAGTTGATGCCCGGCCACATCGGCTGCCCGGCCGCGGCGTGTCTGCACTGGGGTGCGATGTGGGGTCCGGCGTCGGGCGCCGACTATGTCGATCCGCTGGGCCTGCTCGAATCCACTCCGATCCGGCTCAAGCCGCTGAATGGCTGATCTCACGGCCGCCGGCGCGGCTTCTTGGCAATCAGGCCCGGGGGTGGGCCTGATCGTGCACCGCCCGCAACCGGGAGACCGCGACATGGGTGTAAAGCTGCGTGGTCGCCAGACTGGAATGGCCGAGCAACTCCTGGACGATCCGCAGGTCGGCCCCACCTTCGAGCAGGTGGGTGGCCGCGCTGTGCCGCAGCCCGTGCGGCCCCATATCGGGCGCGCCGTCCACTGCAGCGATGGTCTGGTGCACGACAGTGCGCGCCTGGCGTGCATCTAGCCGCCGGCCCCGGGCGCCCAGCAGCAGCGCCGGCCCGGACTCCGCGGTGGCCAGTGCAGGACGTCCGTCGACCAGCCAGACGCGGAGCGCGTCGGCGGCCGGTACCCCGAATGGGGCGCTGCGCTGCTTGTTGCCCTTACCGAGAACCCGCACCACGCGGTGGTGGGTGTCCACATCGTCGATGTCCAGGCCGCACAGCTCGCTCACCCGGATACCGGTGGCGTACAACATCTCCACGATCAGCCGGTCCCGCAGCGCCAGCGGATCGCCCTGCTCGGCGCCGGATTTCGCCGCTGCCATGGCCTCCAGCGCCTGGTCCTGACGCAGCACCGCCGGCAGGGTGCGGTGCGCCTTCGGCACTTGCAGCCGAGCCGCGGGGTCCCCGTTCAACAAGCCGCGCCGCGCAGCCCACGCGGTGAATGCCTTAACCGCCGAGGTGCGACGGGCCAGCGTGGTGCGGGCCGCGCCGGTACCGGCCGCAGCCGCCAGCCATGCGCGCAGGATTGGCAGGCTCAGCGCGTGCAAGCCTCCGCGTCCGTCGAGAAAATCAAACAGCGACCGCAGGTCGCCCAGATAGGCGCGTCGGGTGTGCGCCGAACGACCGCATTGCAGGTCCAGGTACTCGTCGAACTCGTCGAGGATCGCCACGCTGTTGTCCGGCACTCCCCCACGGTCGCAGGCTCGGCGGGCCGAGTCTCAGTCGACGCGCCGAAGTGTTTCCGGGGTGAGATCTTTGAGTGCGGGATATCCGTCGACGGCCATGATCAGGTCCGCTTCGGCAAGCATCGTGCGCAGCACGTGCACGATGCCGTCGACACCCCCGAGCGCCAAACCGAAGGCGTACGGGCGGCCGACGCCCACCGCGGTAGCCCCCAGCGCGAGCGCCTTGATGACGTCGGCTCCGCTGCGGACGCCCGAATCGAACAAGACCGGCAGCCCGTCGGCCGCCTCGACCACCCCTGGCAAGCAATCCAGCGCGGGCAGGCCGCCGTTGGCTTGCCGGCCGCCGTGGTTGGAGCAGTAGATGCCGTCGACGCCGCCGTCCTTGGCGCGCCGCGCGTCGTCGGGGTGGCAGACGCCCTTCACGAGCAGCGGCAGATCGGTAAGCGAGCGTAGCCAGCCGAGGTCATCCCAGGTCAGCGGCGATCCGAAGACTTGGGCCCAGCGCAGCACAGCGCCTTGCGGGTCTTCCTCCGGCGGGCGTTGCAGGCTCGCGCGGAACACCGGGTCGCTGGTGTAGTTGCTCAGGCAGTGCCCACGGAGCTGGGGGAAATTCGAC
>JBEKNM010000310.1:0-8642 GCA_049522835.1 Mycobacterium sp. | reverse complement strand
GATGACTCCTCCAACGCAGTTGGCAATTAGGCCGTATTTCGCCCTCCGAGTCGGTTTCGGGGCCGTCGTTGGTTTCACTGCTCACGTTGTGCCGCACCGGGATGGAGTGGCGGATGGTGATCTTTTCGGCGCTGACGAGAACGTCTTTGACGAGCAGGCGCAGGACGCGCTGGCGCTCGGCGACGGTCGCTGTGGCGGCCTTGGCGCGCAGCCCGGTGAGGAAGTCTTGGAGGTTGTCGGCGAGCTTGAGGTAGACCTCCCGGTCGGCGAGTTGGCTGTCGAGCGCGTCGATCTGGTGGTGCAGGCTGGTCTGGCGAGCGCGCAGCTCGGGCATGCGGGTCCGGAGCTCGTCGAGGGAGATCAACTCCTCCTGGTAGGCGCCGATGAGCCGGGTGATCGCCGTGGTGGCCTTGGCCAGTCCGGCATCGAGGCGCTGGCGCTCGACGGTAGCGGGGTCGGTGGTACGGACCTGCTCGAGGCGCTTGTTGATCTCGTTTCGGATCAGGGCCGGGTCGGCAAGCAGGGCGGTGATGTGGTTCCAGACGACGGTGTCAAGGTAGTCTGCGCGCACCGGCTTGTTGGCGCAGACTCGGCCGTGCTCGTAGCGGTAGTCGTCCGAGCCCAGGCAGCGGTAGTAGTAGATCTTCTTGTTGGTGGTGCGTGTCGACGTGCGATAGTAGGCGTATCCGCAGCTACTGCAGGCGCAAATGCCTTGCAGCAGCGAGGGATTGCGGCTGTTGCGGGCGGCGTAGCGCTTATTGTCCTGCAGTCGCTGTTGGACCCGCCGCCAGGTGTCCTCGGCGACCAGCGCGGGCACGGGTATCTCGATCCATTCGGTGCGGGCCCGGTCGATGACCGTGTAGCAGCGGGGCGTGGCGCGCCCGGCGAGGCGTGCGGTGCGGTTGAGCCCGGCGGTCTGATCGGTGCGTATCGTCTTGCCGAAGCAGGCCAGCCCGGCGTAGGCGGGGTTGCGCAGCATGCCCCAGACGGTGGAGCGGTCCCAGCGCGGCTTGCCGGTGCGGGTCGCCACGCCCAGCCCGCTCAGCCAGCGGGCCAGCTCGCCGATCGCGACCCCACCGTCGGCGTAGCGGGCGAACAACTCGGCGACGATCGCCGCCTCGTGCGCCACGATCTCGTAGCGGGCCTCGGCATGCTCACTCTTGCGGACATACCGGTAGCCGAACGGGGCGCCCGAGAGCACGTTGACGGTGCCGCTTTTGGCGCGGTGGGCTTTGCCGCGGCGGGTCCGTTCCAGGATCTGGGCGCGCTCGTACTCGGCGATCATGCCCTGGAACTGCACCAGCAGTGCGTCTTCGGGGCTGTTGCTGCGCGGGCCCTTGACGAACATCACGGTCGTGCCGGCCTTGGCGAACTCCTCGATCAGCAGCGCCTGATAGGCGTACTTGCGAGCCAGCCGGTCCGGCGAGTAGACGAGCAGCACGTCCACCGGGACCTGGCAGACCAGGTCTCGCAGCCGTTCCAGCGCCGGACGGACCAAGCTCGCCCCGGAATGGCCGTCGTCTTCAAACACCCACTGTTCTGGCACGTCCAGACCCAGCTGTTCGGCGTGCGTATGAAGCGCCACGGTCTGGGATCGGATCGTCTCCTGCTCCTTCTGCCGGGCCGAGGAGACCCGGGCATAGATCGCTGCGTTGCTCATCGGCACGGCTCGCTTCCTGACCAGCGCGCACGCTGCGCGAGGGTCGTTCGGGGACAAGGATGCGGTAGGCCGCCGACAATTCCGCGGCCTGCAGGCGATCGAAGACGAACTCGGTCTCGACCACCGGCTCGCTCACCGGCGGGGATGCTCTCTGTGCGCCCGCGCCAAGAACTCCTCCAACGCCTGCGCGACCACCGCCGACAGCGTCCGCCCCGACGCGGCGGCATGCGTACGGACCCGCGCGATGAGCGGCACCGGCAGCTTGACGGTGAACACCGCGGCCGGGGCGGGCACCGCAACATGTCCGGACCGGCCGGCGCGCTGCACGTAGCGGTGCGCCTGCCGGGGCGAACAGCCGAACCGGCTGGCCAACTCTCGCGCGGCGTCGGCTGTCGGCACACCCGCGTCCAGCAGGTCCGCGGCGGCGTTGACCCGCTCGGCGAACACGTCACCACGAGCGCGACCGTGACCGGCAGACCCACCAACAGGCATGTCACTAACATACTACTCGACATGTCATACCCTCTCACTGACACGCCGTGGCAGTTCGACACGCCGATAACCCAGCGACACCTCAAAACAGAAGTTGCCAACTGTGTTGGAGGAGTCATCTCGCCGTTGTTGGCCAACATCTACCTGCACGTGCTCGACACTGAACTGACCCGCCGCAAGGTGGGTGAGTTGGTGCGCTACGCCGATGATGGTGTGGTGTTGTGCCGCTCGGCGGCACAAGCCGAGCACGCCTTGACGGCGGTGGGAGAAATCCTGGCGTCGTTGGGGTTGCGGTTGCATCCGGAGAAGACGAAGGTGGTCGACCTGCGTGACGGTCGTGGGGGCCTGGATTTTCTGGGCTGTCATTTCCGGGCGCGCATGTCGGGGCGGTTGTGGGAACAGCGGCGGATCGTGCGCTACTACCTGCACCGTTGGCCCTGCCAAACGGCACTGGTTCGGTTACGCGAGAAGGTTCGTGACCGCACCGGCCGTAACAGGGTCGGCGTCGATATCCGTGAGGTGATCGCGGAGCTCAATCCGATCCTGCGTGGCTGGGGTAACTACTTTCGTACCGGCAACGCCGCCGACAAGTTCCGGCAGGTCGACAGCTACGTGGTGTGGCGGTTGTTCCGCTTGATGGTTAAGAAGCGGGGCCGCAATCTGCGTGCCGGTCAGGCCGATCAGGCGTAACCATGTCAAGAAGATCATCGGTAAGCCGTGTGCGGGAAAACCGCACGCACGGATTGAAAGGGGGATGGGGAAACGGATCCGCACTGCGGACACCGCGCCCCTGACTACCAATGACGAGGAGTTCCAAAATCCCCGCTGACGCCGCCCCCAACCCGCATGCCACGGCCGAACAGGTGGCAGCTGCGCAGCAGGACACCAAGCTCGCCCAGGTGCTGTACCACGACTGGGAAGCCGAGAACTACGACGAGAAGTGGTCGATCTCCTACGACCAGCGCTGCGTCGAGTACGCCCGGGGCCGGTTCGACGCCATCGTGCCCGACCAGGTGCTCACCGAGCTGCCTTACGACCGCGCTCTGGAACTGGGCTGCGGGACCGGGTTCTTCCTGCTCAACCTGATCCAGGCTGGAGTCGCCCGGCGCGGGTCGGTCACCGACCTCTCACCCGGCATGGTCAAGGTCGCCACCCGCAACGGGCAGTCGTTGGGGCTGGACATCGATGGCCGAGTCGCCGACGCCGAGGGTATCCCGTATGACGACGACACCTTCGACTTGGTGGTCGGCCATGCCGTGCTGCATCACATTCCCGATGTCGAGCTGTCATTGCGTGAGGTGCTCCGGGTGCTGCGGCCGGGCGGCCGGTTCGTGTTCGCCGGCGAGCCGACCACCGTCGGCAACGGTTACGCGCGTGCACTGGCAAACTTCACGTGGAACGTCACCATCCGAGCGGTGAAGCTGCCCGGACTCGGCAGCTGGCGCCGTCCACAGGCCGAGCTCGACGAGAATTCACGGGCGGCGGCCCTGGAGTGGGTGGTCGATTTGCACACCTTCACACCGCATGACCTGGAGCGGATGGCCACCGACGCCGGCGCGGTCCAGGTCGAGACCGCCAGCGAGGAATTCACCGCCGCGATGTTCGGGTGGCCGGTGCGCACCTTCGAGTCGACGGTGCCGCCAGGGAAGCTCGGCTGGGGTTGGGCGAGGTTCGCGTTCGGTGGCTGGAAGACGCTGAGCTGGGTGGATGCCAACATCTGGCGGCGTGTGGCGCCGAAGGGCTGGTTCTACAACGTGATGATCACCGGGGTCAAGCCCTCCTGAGCGCCGGGCTGCGCTTCAGCACGGACGACGTCAACTACCTGCGGTCGCAATCGGGTGCCGCGGCGCTTGCAGCGGTCGCTGAGTACGAGTTGACCGACACCACCCGGATTGCCGATATCGCCGCGGCGCGCGCCCGATTCGGCGACCGGGCGCCCGCGCTGGTGGAGACGACGCTGCTGCGCCGCCGCGCCAGAGACAAGCTGGGTCAGCTGTCCCCGAATCTTCAGGTGTCGAACTGGCTATTCACCGACGAGGCACTGCAGCAAGCTACCGCGGCGCCGGTTGCCCGGCACCGAGCCACGCGGCTGGTCGCAGCTTGCCTTGGAATCGTCCATGATGTGACCTGTTCGATCGGCACCGAATTGGCCGCACTGCGCGGCTCGGGTGCCCGAGCCCTGGGCAGTGATATCGACCCGGTCCGGCTGGCGATGGCGAGCCACAACCTGGGACCGGCCGCCGACCTCTGCCGTGCTGACGCTCTGCATCCGGTGACCCGCGACACGGTGGTCGTGGTCGACCCGGCGCGTCGCCGGGGCGGGCGGCGGCGATTGCGTCCGGACGATTATGAGCCGGGCCTGAGCCAATTGATGGACAGCTACCGCGACCGGAATTTTATCGTGAAGTGCGCTCCCGGAATAGATTTCGATCAAGTGAGACGCTTCGGATTCGACGGGGAGATCGAGGTGACGTCATATCGCGGTGCTGTCCGGGAAGCGTGCCTGTGGTCGGCCGGGTTGGCCGGTCCGGGTGTGCGCCGTCGGGCCAGCATTCTCGATGAGGGCGATCAGCACACTGCGATCACCGACACCGAACCGGGCGACTGCCCGGTGCGGCCCGCCGGGCGATGGATTGTCGACCCCGACGGCGCCGTGGTCCGGGCCGGGCTGGTGCGCCACTACGCGGCGCGGCATGGGCTGTGGCAACTCGACCCGGATATCGCCTACCTGTCCGGGAACCAGCTGCCGTCGGCGGTCCGGGGCTTCGAGGTGCTCGAGCAGCTGGCGTTCGATGAGCGCCGGCTCCGGCAGGCATTGGCGGCACTGGACTGCGGGTCGCTGGAGATCCTGGTCCGCGGTGTCCAAGTCGACCCCGATGCGCTGCGGCGACGGCTGCGGTTGCGCGGCGGCCGGTCCCTGGCGGCGGTCGTCACCCGTCTGGGCTCCGGGCCTGCGAGTCACGCGACGGTGTTCGTTTGCCGTGCCTCGCGATAGTGCCAGGTACGCTGACGGCGGCGCTTTCTGTGGGCGCTTAGGCGCCCCTGCCTTTCGGTCTGCGAGGACAATTCGACGATGCGTTTTCTGATAGCGGCTGCGGTGCTGGCTCCGGCTGTCCTGGTCGGCTGGCCGGCGGCCGCCGCGCCGCCTCCTTGTGCCAGCCTGGGCGGCACCGTCGAGGCCGCTCAAATGTGCCACGTGCGCGCGTCGAGTTCCACGTACACGCTGGAGCTGACATTTCCCACCGACTATCCAGACCAACAGGCATTGACCGACTACATCACGCAAAACCGCGACGGATTCGTCAACGTCGCACAGGGGTCCGTCGGACAGGGGTCCGGAGGCCGCGACCAGCCCTACCAAATGGACGCCACCACCGAACAACACAACTCCGGCCAGCCGCCACACAGCACCCGCAGCGTTGTGCTCAAATTCTTCCAGGACCTCGGCGGAGCACATCCCTCCACCTGGTTCAAGGCGTTCAACTACAACCTCGGCACCAACCAGCCCATCACCTTTGACAACCTGTTCGCACCCGGCGTCGCTCCGTTGGACAGCATCTTCCCGATCGTCCAGCGCGACCTGGCACATCAAAACGCATTGGGTGCCGCGATCTTGCCCTCGACTGGGCTCGACCCGTCCCACTACCAGAACTTCGCCATTACCGACGATCAGTTGATCTTCTACTTCGCCCAGGGTGAGATGCTGCCGGCGGTCGCCGGCCCCACCCAAGTCCAGGTACCGCGTAACGCCATCCCGCCGCTGGCCATCTAGCGGCGAAACGGGGCCGGCCATCGATTCCATCGCCGCGGCCCCGAAAGCATGTGCTCATCGCGTCAGCATCGCTCACGCGGGCTGGAAGCCGTACACCTGACCATCGCTAGTGGCGGTCACCGTCCGTCGATCGTTGCCAACCGACACTCCTAGGGGATACCCGGTGGCCGCGGGCAGCGGATAGGTGTTGAGGGTACGGCCGCTGGCTGGATCGAAGACCAGCAACGACATACCGGGTGCGCCGGCTGCGGGTGGGCCGCTGACCACCGTGTAGCCCGCACCGCTACCAGCCAGGCTCGATGCCGACAGCGGGGTGAGATCGTCGCGGCGCCACACCTGCTCGGCATGATCACCGACATCCTTGAAAGCCGCCAACCGGGTATCTGGGCCGCCGCCGGACACGATCAGGCCCTGCGGAGTGACCGCGGGCGGCGTCTGAGCCAGGAACGCCAGCGGCACCGACCATTTCACCTTCCCGTCAGCGGCGTGCAGTGCCCACAGCCGTTGGTCGCGGCCATTGACGTAGACCGTCGAACCATCGGCGGACAGCACCGGGCTGGCAATCACACCGGCGCCCACGGCGTCGCTGCTCCACTCGCGGGCCAGTAGCGGCGTCTGCCCCGGGTGATACTTCAGCCCAACGAGCCCGGCAGCTGGTGCACCCGGCTGCCAGACGCTGAGTACCACCATCCCGTTGACCGCCGCGAAGGCGGGGGCGGCCGCGACCGGGCAGTCTGGACGGGCCGGCGCGCAATCGGCCAATCCGCGCGCCGCATCGGTGGGGTCGACGCCTTCCACCAGGTCCAGCGGACTGCCGACCACCGTGCCACGGTGCGCGTCGAACACCAGCACCTGTCCCAGGTGCGTGGTGACGAGCAGTTGGCCGTTACCGAGAAACCGCGGGGTGGAGGGCATTCCGATCACCGGCTGCCGCCAGCGCGTCCACTGGGTCGTCGGAAAGGAGAGGATCGCCCCCGGCTGGCCGACATAGAGATTGTCGAAGCCGTCGAACAACGGACCGCCGAAGCCGCCGCCCTGGAACAGCCGCACACACCAGCGTTGCCTGCCGTTGTCGTTGTTCTCCCATTCCATCAGCGAACATCCGGCCGGGGTCTGCGCGTTGAGGGCGAGATAGCTCCGTGAGCTCAGCGCGGGTCCGGCCGCCAAGCTGCCTTTGACCGACCGCGTCCACTGCAGCGATAACTTGGTAGCACCGCTCGTCGAGGTGTAGCTGCTGTTGGCGGCATCAGCGTATTGCGCGGGCCAGCCTTGCGCGGGCGACGCCTCAACCCACGAGTCGGTGTTACCGCAACCACTGAGCCCCACCGCGAGCCCGACCACGAGAACCGGCGTCAGAATTTTCCAAGGCCAACGCCGCTGCATACGGAGACGTCGGACAAGCACCTCGGTTCCCAAATCCTTCCGCGGGGCGTTCGGCATGAGCAGCGATCGAGTACAGGTGAGGGTATCGCGTAGGCTGTCCGGCCATGACGACCATGTGGGGCGCCCCTCTGCATCGCCGCTGGCGAGGGTCGAATCTGAGGGACCCGCGCCAGGCCAAGTTCCTCACGTTGGCCTCGCTGAAGTGGGTGCTGGCCAACCGTGCGTACACCCCGTGGTACTTGGTGCGGTACTGGCGGCTGCTCAAGTTCAAGCTGGCCAACCCGCACATCATCACCCGCGGCATGGTGTTTATCGGTAAGGGCGTCGAGATCCACGCGACACCGGAGTTGGCGCAGCTGGAGATCGGCCGCTGGGTGCACATCGGGGACAAGAACACCATCCGGGCGCACGAGGGCTCGCTGCGATTCGGCGACAAGGTGGTACTGGGCCGCGACAACGTCATCAACGCCTATCTCGACGTCGAGCTGGGCGATTCGGTGTTGATGGCCGATTGGTGTTATGTCTGCGATTTCGACCACCGGATGGACGACATCAACATCCCCATCAAGGACCAGGGCATCATCAAGTCCCCAGTCCGGATCGGACCCGACACCTGGATCGCCACAAAGGTGACGATTTTGCGCGGCACGGCTATCGGACGGGGTTGCGTGCTGGGATCGCACGCGGTAGTCCGCGGCGTTGTCCCCGACTATTCGATCGCGGTCGGCGCACCGGCCAAGGTGATCAAGAACCGGCAGTTGTCCTGGGAAAGCTCGGCCGCGCAGCGCGCAGAACTGGCCGCCGCGTTGGCTGACATCGAACGTAAAAAGGCGTCCCACTAGGCGGGTCGCGGTTCCGGCGCGCTGTTACGAGGGTTGGTCGTCGGATTACCGCAGGGCTTCAGGTGGCGGTTCGGCAAAACATCGCTCAAACCTGACAACGGTCAGGGCGCGGGTGCGACCGCTTTGAGGCTCGGTTACCGTACCGGGGACATGTCGTACCCCGGCACGGGTCGCAAACAACGAATGGGAGCACAGATGAAGACCCCGATGATCGCGATCATGGGTATGGCAGCAGCTAGCGCGTTGAGTGCATTGGTTCCGGGTTGCAGCAGCAATTCGAACACGTCGTCGCCGTCGTCGACGACCACGAGGTCGTCGGGGGCGTCGGGAACCGCGACGAGCTCGGCCCCGGCAATGTCGGCGCCGGCCGCGCCCACCGACTACACCGCCCTGTTGATTCAGGGCAGCGACATCCAAGCGGCGCCAGACGTTTTCACCCCTGCGGACCCGCCCGGTCAGAACCCCGACGGATCGCCAGGGGCGAGGGTGCTCT
>JBEKNM010000309.1:0-5807 GCA_049522835.1 Mycobacterium sp. | reverse complement strand
GAAGCGTCTGCGCTGTCCTGCTTTTCGCCCTCCGCCCCACCGTTCTGCTTGGCGCGCTCGCGATCAAGCATCTTTTTGACAGATTCCGCAGCCAGCACGTCGAGCCCGAACTGGCTGAACAGCTTGCGGGCGATCGGATAGGGCGACAGCGCCCCGGTTTCCAGTTCGTCCAGATGTGGACGGATTTCCTTGTCGACGAATTGGCGAACGGCATCCCGCACCATCAGATCGGTGTCGGACCACTCGATCATGGCTTACCCCCTCAGCCCCCTCGGCCCGCTGTGCGGTTCAGCGTTCGGCCCGTTGGTAAGCGGTGACGACGGCCGCACCGCCCAGCCCGATGTTGTGTTGCAGTGCAGCGGTTACGTTGTCGACCTGGCGCTTGTCGGCGGCGCCCCGCAGCTGCCAGGTCAGTTCGGCGCACTGCGCCAGGCCGGTCGCGCCCAGCGGGTGCCCCTTGGAGATCAGGCCACCCGACGGATTGACGACCCAGCGTCCACCGTAGGTGGTGTCTCCGTTGTCGATCAGCTTGGCCGCCTCGCCCGGGCCGCACAGACCGAGGGCTTCATAAAGCAGCAGTTCGTTGGCCGAGAAGCAGTCGTGCAGTTCGATCACCTGGAAGTCCTCAGGGCCGAGTCCGGACTGGTCATAGACCCGTTGTGCCGCTTGGACGTTCATGTCGTGGCCGATGAGGCCCTTGGCGCTTCCGTCGAAGGTCGACGTGAAGTCCGTCGTCATGGCTTGACCGACGATCTCCACCGCTTGGCCGGCCAACCCATGGCTATCGACGTAGGACTCCGAGGCCAGGATTGCCGCGCCCGAACCGTCTGATGTCGGTGAGCACTGCAGCTTGGTGAGCGGCTCATAGATCACCTTCGCCGCCAGAATGTCGTCCAAGGTGTATTCGTCTTGGAATTGCGCATACGGGTTGTTCACCGAGTGCTTGTGATTCTTGTAGCCGATCTTGGCGAAGTGCTCTGCGGTGGTGCCGTACTGCTTCATGTGTTCGCGCCCGGCGGCCCCGAACATCCAGGGCGCCGCCGGAAAGGCGAACTCACTGATCTCTGCCATCGCCTTGACGTGCTTGTCCATCGGGTTGGTGCGGTCTTCGTAAGACGCCGCGAGTGATCCGGGCTTCATCTTCTCGAACCCAAGAGCGATGGTGCATTCGGCCAATCCGCCGCGAATCGCTTGCGCAGCCATGAAGAGCGCGGTGGAGCCGGTCGAGCAGTTGTTGTTGACGTTGACGATGGGAATGCCGGTCAAGCCCAGTTCGTAGAGCGCCCGCTGCCCCGAGGTCGACTCGCCATAGACGTAGCCGACGTAGCCCTGTTCGATGTCGCGGTAGTCGATGCCGGCGTCCTGGAGCGCATTGGTCCCCGACTCCCTCGCCATGTCCGGGTAGTCCCAGCCCTCGCGGCGGCCCGGCTTCTCGAACTTCGTCATGCCAACGCCGACAACGTAAACCTTGTTGGACACTGCGCGCCCCTTCCGAACGGCGTAAGCAGCCTGTCGGCGTATGCCGTAGGCCGTACATAATCCGATTTCAGTGTGCAACTCACCCGCGCCGGGCAGTCGGCCGGGGGCCCGAGAGGGATCTGGATTGCCCGCCTCTCCCCCGCAAGCGGGAGGTGCCCGCACCTCAGGGCGTCCCGCCCTGCATCGTCGCCGGGCGGATAACCACCACCGGCCTGGTCCTTGTCCCTTCGTCGCGCAAAAGCGCTATCACCTGACCGTCGGCGTCGCAGGCGGCATAGACACCGTCGATTCCGGCCGGCGAAAGCGACCGGCCGTTGCTGGTTGCCTCGGCCTCTTCGGCACTCAGGTCGCGGCGCGGAAACATCCCCAGGCATGCCTCGTCAAGCGTCTGGCTCAGCTGTGGCCGCTGGGCGAGGTCGTCAAGTGAGTGCGACTGTTCCAGTCCGAAGCCGCCGACGCGGGTGCGCCGCAACGACGTCAGATGCCCACCCACCCCAAGCGCAGCGCCGAGATCACGGGCCAGCGCACGGATGTAGGTTCCCGATGAGCAGTCCACTTCGACATCAAGATCGATGACCCCGTCGACTCCGGATCCGGACCGAACGTCCAACACCTCGAACCGGTCGATGCGTACCGGCCGGGCCTCGAGCTCGACGTCGTGGCCCTCGCGGACCAGCCGATACGCGCGACGGCCACCGACCTTGATAGCGCTCACCGCGGACGGCACTTGGTTGATCTCACCGCGCAGACCGGCGATCGCGGCCGCGATCGCCTCTTCCGTCACATGCTCAGCCGAAACACTTTGCAGCAGTTCACCTTCGGCGTCCTCGGTGGAAGTGGTCTGGCCCAGGCGGACGGTGGCGGCATACGACTTCGAGGTGGCCGTGAGCAGACCAAGGATCTTGGTGGCACGGTCGACACCGATCACGAGCACGCCAGTGGCCATCGGGTCCAGCGTCCCTGCGTGTCCCACCCTACGGGTGGAAAAGATTCGACGGCAGCGTGCCACCACGTCGTGACTAGTCATCCCGGCAGGCTTGTCGATGACGACTATTCCCGGACCAGGCCCGGGACCTCTGGGGCTTTCACTCATAGCACGATCGCGGTCAGCACCAGTCCGCGCTCGACCGACCACCGCCCTTTCAACGCGGTCAGCGGCGGACCGGACAGCGCCGACCCGTCGATCAGGATCCTAGAGACGAAACGGCCCGCCGAGCCGGGGCCGTCCACGTCGAAAGTGATGTGGGCATCTTCGAAACCCAGCCATCTTTTGGTCAGCGGAAACCACGCCTTATAGGTCGCCTCCTTGGCGCAGAACAGGATTCGGTCCCAATGCAAGCCCGCCGACAGGTTCTGCATTTCGCTGCGCTCCTCAGGCAGGCTGATCGAATCCAGCACTCCCTGCGGCAACACGTCGTGCGGCTCGGCATCGATGCCTACCGAACGCACCGCAATGCTGCGCCCCACCACCGCGCCACGGTAACCGGTGCAGTGGGTGAGGCTGCCCACCACACCGTCGGGCCAACACGGTTCTCCCTTGTCGCCCTTGAGGATCGGGACCGGCGGCACGCCGAGCTCCCCCAGCGCGATCCTGGCGCAGTGACGGACGGTGATGAACTCGTTGCGCCGCTTGACAACTGATTTGGCGATCAACGGCTCCTCTTCAGGCAACGGGACGAGGTCGGGCGGGTCGGAGTACAGCTCCGAATACGCCAGATCCTCAGACACGGTGATGGGCAGCACCGATGACACCAGCATGTCCCCGGTCATCGTGACTGCCGCTGGCGCACTCGCTCCCGGAACCCCTCAGCTCGTTCCCGCATCTCGGAGGTGACTACGAAGTGACCGCCGAAATCGTTGAGATAACCCGGCGCGTATTGGGGATCCGGCAACACCTGACGCAGCCAGCTGTACGGCTTGCGACGCCGCCACTCACGCGGGTAACCGACCGACACTTCCTCGAAACGCACGTCGTCGTACCAGGTGGTTCGTGGAATGTGCAGATGCCCGTAGACCGAACAGACTGCGTTGTAGCGAGTGTGCCAATCCGCGGTCTGGGTGGTTCCGCACCACAGCGAGAATTCCGGATAGAACAACGCGTCGCAGGGCTCTCGCACCAGCGGAAAGTGGTTGACCTGCACGGTCGGTGTCATCCAGTCGAGCTGTTCGAGACGAGCGCGGGTGGCCGTAAGCCGCTCGCGACACCAGGCCTCACGAGTGGGATACGGCTCAGATGAGAGCAGGAATTCGTCGGTGGCCACTATGTTGCGCTCCCGCGCGATCGCCAAGCCCTCGGCTTTGCTCGCCGCCCCCTTCGGCAAGAAGGTGTAGTCGTAGAGCAAGAACATCGGCACGATCGTGGCCGGGCCGCCGCGTTCGGTCCATACCGGGAACGGATGCTCGGGCGTGACTACGCCCATCTCATCGCACATATTGACCAGGTACTCGTAACGCGCGCGGCCGAAGATCTGCATCGGATCGCGGTTGGTGGTCCACAGCTCGTGGTTGCCGGGCACCCAGATCACTTTGGCGAATCGCCGCCGCAGCAGGTCCAGCGCCCAGCGAATCTCGTCGGTGCGTTCGCCGACGTCACCGGCGACGATCAGCCAATCGTCTGGTGACGACGGGTGCAGCGATTCGGTGACCGGCTTATTACCGACGTGACCGGTGTGTAGATCGGAAACCGCCCACAGCGTCGGCTGTCCGCCCCCAGTTGAATCTTGGCTTGCCACGACTATCCACCCTAGCGACCCGGCGAAATGCAGGGGCGGCGCTCGATCTTTGGGGCCGGACTAGAACAAGTTGAGGTTACAGTGTTAGGGCGTGAACGCGACTTGTACACTCCGGGCAACGGGACCGCGGTATGGCAGGGGGGTGTCATGTTCGCCAAGGTGCGCCTGATCGGTGCGCTCGGTGCACTGGTCACAGCGGTCATGGTCGGCTGGCAGAGCGTCCCGTCCGGGCCAGCCGCGGTCAGGACCGTCCAGCTGCGGTCGACCGACGCGCCGATGGAAACCACGATGAAGAGCCCAATCGTGGCGACCACCGATCCTCGCCCGTTCGACCCGTGCGAGGACATCTCCTTCGATGTCGTGCAGCGGCTCGGATTGGCGTTCACACCACCCGACCACGAGGACGGGCTGCGGTGCCACTACGACGCGGGCGCCTATCAGATGGCCGTCGAGGCCATCATCTGGCGCACCTACGCCCAGTCCCTTCCCCCTGACGCTGTCGAAACCACGATCCAGGGCCACCGCGCCGCGCAGTACTGGGTTCTGAAACCGACCTATCACAACAGCTACTGGTATTACTCCTGCATGGTCACATTCAAGACCAGCTACGGGGTAATCCAGCAGTCACTGTTCTTCTCGACCATCTACTCGAACCCCGACGTCGACTGCATGTCCACCAACCTGCAGCGGGCCAACGACCTCGTGCCGTATTACACGTTCTAGGCCGCTAGCACCTGACCGGGTCTTAACCTGGGGGTCGTGAGTACAACTCCTACCCGACCCACAGGGCCCCGACCCACGGCGTCCAGGCTGAGCACACTGAGACAAGTCGGCGGCAACGCTGTTGGCCGACTGCTGGGTCTGCCACGGCCGACCACGGATTACATCGTGAATCGCGTTGAAGTCCCGATGCGCGACGGAATCCTGCTGGTGGCCGACCACTACGAGCCGATCACCTCCAGCCCCGCGGGCACCTTGCTGGTACGGGGACCATACGGTCGTAGGTTCCCGTTCTCGCTGGTATTCGCCAGGTTGTATGCGGCCCGCGGCTACCACGTGGTGTTGCAGAGTGTGCGTGGAACGTTCGGGTCGGGCGGGGTGCTCGAGCCGATGGTCAACGAGGCCGCCGACGGCGCCGACACGGTCGTGTGGCTGCGCGAGCAGCCCTGGTTCACCGGTCGGTTCGCCACGGTCGGACTGTCCTACCTCGGATTTACCCAGTGGGCATTGTTGGCTGATCCGCCGCCCGAACTTGCCGCCGCCATCATTACCGTGGGTCCGCACGATTTCAACGCCTCGGTGTGGGGTACCGGCTCGTTCGCCGTGAACGACTTCCTGGGTTGGAGCGACATGGTTTCGCATCAGGAGGACCCAGGGCGCATCAAGGCCGGCATCCGCCAGCTCCGGGCCCCGCAGCGGGTCGCACAAGCCGTTGCTGAAGTGCCCGTGGGCGCCGCAGCCCGGACGCTGCTCGGCGCAGGTGCGCCGTGGTTCGAATCGTGGGTCGAACACCCCGACCAGGACGATCCGTTCTGGAACTTGCTGCGGTTTCCCGACGCGCTGGACCGCGTGCAGGTCCCGGTGCTACTCCTGAGC
>JBEKNM010000308.1:0-5814 GCA_049522835.1 Mycobacterium sp. | reverse complement strand
TCAGCAGCCAGATCGAATTCGGCGAACGTTCGTGATGTGACCTCACGCAGCGCATCTTGGGAGTTTGTCCGGCCGGCAAGGTATGCGTTGATGCAGAACCAGATTTTCCCGGGGCCCCGTCCCGAAACCACAAACAGCTGGCCACCCACGCGTTCGAGGGTGCGCTTGTTGATACCGGGCTCGATTAATCGCCCGGACGCGTAGTCGGCATCACTGCCATCCGGGCGATTGACCGCCGGGTCCAAATCGCCAACATTGGAGCAACCGATCGGAAGAGCGGCGGCACCCAGCCCCACTCCTGCTGCCCTCCGCGCCACCCACCTCGGAGTCATCGATGTCAGTGCCAACGGCGCCAACAACTCCTCGGAGGTCTCCGCCAGGTCGGCGATCGCTTGCTTGACCTTGACGCGAATTCCCCCGAGGTCCGACGACAAGTGCGTCGGGTCGACGGATACGACGGGGAACGCCAATGCGTTACCACGCGTATCGTTTTCGCTGCGGTCGCTTATCGGCAGCGACACGGTGACCGTACCGTCATCGCAGATACGCCCCATTCTCACGCCGAGTCTGGCTGCGAATCCCGCGAGGAGCGTGTTGCTGTTTCCGCCAATACTTTTGGCGCGCGCATCCCATTCCACCAGGTCGACATACGCGGTCAGGGAGGGAACCACTACGGGCTGATCGTCGCCAGCTAGCCGTGGGGAAGGTGGAGCAGATGCGATCGATGAGGCGACGTCCTTGCGCCTGTCACGCGCGAGGCGCACTGTCGCTGCCAGCGCCCGGGCCAGCTCAGGCGCCGACGCGAAGGTTTGCCGGCCGTCCTGAAGCAGAGCCCGCCCGCGGGTTCGCGAACCTGGGCGTGGATACGCCAGATAGCGAATCCTCCCGTTGGCAGCATCGGTGATTGCCTGCAGGATCCCGAGCCCATCGACGAGGGTGTGCGAAGTCACCAGGCTGATCGCGGTCCCGCCGTCCTCTAGCGGAAGCACTCCAAGATGCCAGCTGGGTCCGTATTCTGGGTCCAGAGGTAGGCAGGCGCGCTCATAGGTCCATGCGTTCAGATCCGCACGCGGACGCGGTGTTTCAGCGATCTCGAGGTCCTCGGGCCCCCGGGAGAACACCCACCGATCACGCGCGAAAGGTAACGGAGACCGTTCGACCCGTCGACCCAACAAGCCGTACCCGAGATATCGGTGGAAGCGACGTAATCCGTCGACATTTACCGGGCGGTTGTATATCCAGGAAAACTGCACGAGCGCCCCATAGCCAAGCGCCCGCAGACCAAGAAACGACGCTTGATCCATGTGTGCGAGTCGATTGTCCACCGCGTATACGGTAGTTTAATCGCGACGCGGTGCGCAGCGCTTTGTGTTGGGAGTGCTCAGGGGAGCACGAGAGTCGGCGGTTTCGAACTGGGAGCAATCAGTGTTCCGAGATGGGCCGCGGGCACGACGACGTATTGGTACGGTTGCACCTTGCCGTTCTTGGCAAGAAACGTTCCCGACGAAGGTAATCTGATATCTGTGGTCGAGTCTTCATTTCCTGCTGTGCTGCCCGAGCGCGCCAGCCTGCAGCCCAACGATACGGCGCTCACATTCCTTGATTATGACCAGGATTGGGACGGCGTTGCAGTAAGCCTGACGTGGTCGCAATTGTATCGGCGAGCGGTGAGCCTCGGCGAACAGCTCAGACTTCGCGCCTCGACCGGTGATCGAGCACTAATACTGGCGCCTCAGGGACTTGACTATATCGTTGGCTTTCTAGGCGCGATGCAGGCCGGGCTCATATCGGTTCCGCTGTCTGTTCCGTATGGGGGCCCCCACGATGAACGCACGCTTTCGGTGCTGGCCGATACTTCGCCTGCTGTGATCCTCACGACATCCGCGGTGATCGACAATGTCAGCCCGTTTGCGAAGCCACCGCAGGGCCAATCGACACCATCAATCGTCGAACTTGATTTGCTGGACCTAGACGCTCGACAGAGATCCTCCCGGCCCGGATCTCGCGGCGGCGATACCGACCTGCCCGATACGTTGTATTTGCAGTACACCTCCGGATCCACCCGTACGCCGGCCGGTGTCCTGGTCTCGAACAAAAACGTCTTCGCCAATTTGAAGCAGGTCATGGGCGACTTCTTTACGCTCGACGGGAAGGTTCACCTGCCGCCGGACCTCACCGCGGTGTCGTGGCTGCCGTTGTACCACGACATGGGTCTGTTGTTAGGAGCTATCTTCCCGGTCCTGTTGGGCGTGCCGACCGTGGTAACGAGCCCGGTGGGGTTCCTGCAGCGACCGGCCCGATGGCTGCAACTGCTGGCAAGCAACGGCAGTACATATTCGGCAGGACCGAACTTCGCTTTTGAATTGGCGGTCCGCAAGACATCAGTCGAGGACATGGCCGGGTTTGATCTCGGAGGTGTGCACACCATCCTCAACGGTAGCGAGCGGGTGCAGCCAGCGACCCTCAAGCGATTCGCTGACCGGTTCGCCCCCTTTAACCTTGACCCCGCGGTGCTACGGCCTGGATATGGCATGGCGGAAGCAACGGTGTACATAGCGTCGCGCAATGCGGGCGAGCCACCGAAAATCGATCACTTTGAATCCGAGAAACTGACTGCCGGCCAAGCGAATCAGTGCGCAAATGGAAGCGGCACACCGTTGGTCAGTTACGGTACCGCGAAATCACAGCTGGTGCGCATCGTCGATCCCGACACGAGTCGGGAGTGTCCAGCGGGAACGGTCGGCGAGATCTGGGGGCACGGCGAAAACATTGCTTCCGGGTATTGGAACAAACCTGAAGAGAGTGAGCGCACGTTCGGCGGGAGGATTGTCAACCCATCGCAGGACACGCCCGAAGGTCCTTGGCTGAGAACCGGCGATTCAGGCTTTTTCTCCGAAGGCGAACTGTACATCATCGGCCGTATCAAGGATCTCTTGATCGTCTACGGGCGCAACCACTCTCCCGACGACATCGAGGCGACTATCCAGGAGATCACCTTGGGGCGTTGCGCGGCGATAGCGGTTCCGCAGAACGGCGTCGAAAAGCTGGTGGCGATTATCGAACTCAAGAGGCGAGGCGAATCCGACGAAGAAGCCACGGACAGACTGCGCGTCGTCAAACGGGAAGTCACCTCGGCGATTTCGAAGTCGCATGGGCTGAGTGTGGCTGACCTGGTCCTGGTGTCGCCCGGATCGATTCCTATCACCACAAGCGGCAAGATCAGACGAGCGCAGTGTGTCGAGCTGTACCGCCAAGACGAGTTCAGCCGCTTAGACGCTTAGCTACTACGCCCACCCCAGACCCCCACGGCGACATTGCTGACGGCGACGGCCCGGTCGCCGGAGGGGCCGCTCCCAGCACGCAGGGCGCGCCCGGAGGCGGTCAGGGAGTCCCACAACCCGGTCAGAACGGGCCACCACAACCCGTTGTTGAAACCGACCACACCGTTTTCACCGGCCCCGGTTACGCAGGGGATGGCTGGTGGTACCCGGGCCTACCAGCGCAGCTGGCATGGCCGGCCTGGTGGACGTTCCAGGGACGGTGGTGGGTCGCCATCGGACCGGGCGCGACCGACTGGGACAGCGGCGCCTTTCTTACCGATTACCAAGGCCGCACACGCGGGTATTGGAACACCGTCGCACTCCAAAGCGTGATCGAAGCTTCGCCCGACTTAGGTGATGGAGTAATCACCGGGCGCTTCAGCAACAACACCACAACCCAGCCCCTGACCTCATCGTTCACCACAGTCCCCTCGGCGGGAAGCGCGGCGTGAATCTGCGGGGCGATCCGCGGGTCCGAGCGCCGCGTTGCACGATAGTTTCTGCCGATTCGGTCAATCGAATTCCATCGATTAAGAGCCACTCGAATCGTGCGCCGCCAGTGTCCCAGCGCCGGCGCATTGCCGTGTCTCGTTCCTACAAACGAGATCTTGTCTCGGATAGAAGTTTTCAGCAGCCGGTGGCTGCTCGAAGTGTCCGACAGGCCTGGTGCACCCGTGCCGGAGACAAGCGAGTGATCCGGCGTCGGAACGCAGCGCGCGGCAGCGTATGAATGTTGTCGAAATTGACGACGCAATCGCTTGGCACGCGGTCGTCGGCGCCGGTCAGTCCCAGCTCGGACACCAGTCCCCTACGGGTGCGGGTCAATGCGGCTACAACGACCGCGCCGATCCGGTCAGCAACCGGATCTCTCGTGAGAATGAGGACGGGCCGGTCGCCGCCGGGTGTCGCGGCGAACCACAGTTCACCGCGCCGCATCGGCCCAGTCAGCCCAGTCCTCGGCAGGCCCCCAATCGGCGATCTCGGCGAGGGCCTTTTCATCATCTGTCACGGGTTGCTCAGCGTACGCCTGCACGTCTTGGTCTGCCGTGAGCTCGGCCAGGTGGCGTCGTAGTGCCTCGCGAAGAAGCTCAGACCGGTCGATGTGCAGCCGACGCGCCCACTGCTCGACCGCGGCCGCGTCCTCGTCGTCGACGCGAAAGCTAAACATTGTCATACAACTATTCTAGACCGTATGACGCGCAGCGCTGGGCTGAGGGCGCTCTGACGGTTCCGCTGGAGATAACGATGCGCAGAATTAGCAGTGTGCGGCTCTTCGCTCGTCTCGAATGTCCCGAATGTAAAGAATTGAGACGCAGTCCCGCGGAGGGGTTGGGCCACAAAAAACGCCAGCTGGGCGAGTTTCAAAAGATGTATCAAAACAGGCGTCTCATATTGATACATTATGAGACTTTTGAGACGGTGTTGCATGGCATTCGACACCGCACCCGCCGCGACCGGCACCCAACTCGGATACGCACGGGCCAGCACCGGGCATCAGTCGCTGGATCAGCAGGTTGATGCGTTGACCGCTGCCGGCGTGGACGCCGCTCGCGTCTATTCAGACAAACTGTCGGGCAGTTCGACGCGAGTGCAGCGGCCCGGTCTTGCCGCGCTGCTGGACTACGCACGCGAAGCCGACGCCATCGTCGTGGTCGGCATCGACCGTTTGGACCGCAACGCTGCTGAGGTCATGACGACCATCCGAGAGCTAGGGGAGCGCGGGATCGTGCTGAATTCGCTTCGCGAAGGTATCGACACGTCCAACGCGACCGGGCGCATGTTGGCCGGTGTGCTCGCCAGTCTTGCCGAGCTTGAGTTGGAGCTTGGTCGGGAACGTCGCGCGGCAGCCCGCGATGCGCGAGTTCCTCACCGATCTGCTCGCCGGAGCGCACCAACTCGGCGTGGATGCGCCGATACCCGTAGCTGCCCGTTGTGAGCTGCTGGTTCTCGGTGCGACCAACGTTGTCAACGACAACAAACGTTCAAGTCGACTCCCCGTTCACCCGTCCCACCGCGCACGCGATCGCAGAGGTAGTGGCTGCGATTTGCACCTTCGCGCTCGGCCGGCCCGGTCAACCTGCCGCCCACCATTTGGGCCGCCCAAGACGATTAAACGCACCCAAAGACCCTCAATCCCTGAGGGATTAGCCGAAAACCCTAGTGGCCGAAAAGCGGGAGCGCTTGGCCGAGGTAGTCGTCAGTTTCTTGTTTCAGTTCGTGATCGCCTTCTTGGTTGGCGTTGTCATTGCTCTTGGCGACGCCATTGCCGTCGGCCGGCTGACGTGACAGGGCGTCGTGGCCGAACAGGGGGAGTGAATGTTCGTAGTGGTCGACCGGTTGCTTGCTGTGGTCATCGGTGTTGCCATTGACGTGGCCTTTGCCGTTGACGTGACCGTTGACGTGACCGTTGCCGTTGCCGTTGCCGTTGCCGTTGCCGTTGCCGTTGCCGTTGCCGTTGACGTGACCGTTGCCGTTGATGCGGCCGTTGCCGTTG
>JBEKNM010000307.1:0-5815 GCA_049522835.1 Mycobacterium sp. | reverse complement strand
CCGAACACATCGGCCGGGTGTTCGGGTAGGCGATCATGACGTCGCTCATGATCTGCTCCAGCGTGAACCTCTTCTGGTAGGCGGCCAGCGGATTCAACGTTGAGTGGGCGTGGTTCTTCTCGCTGATCTTGGCGAATAATTCGAAGCTGGTGCCGCCGTACTTATGGCCGTACTCGGTGCCGATCTGGGCGAATACACCGGGCATGGCTTCCGTGCCGATCCGCCCGTCGACCGCTGCCACGGCGCCATAGCGGCCCGCAGGCGACCAGACGTCGGCGTCGGCTTTCTTCTTGCCGCCCCCACCGAGCAGCCCGGCGCCGGAGAGCTTCTCCACCCCGACCGCCATCCCATAGTCGACCTCGCCGGCCTTCACCGCCATGATGGCGGTCCGCAGCGCGGTGGCCCCGGTGGCGCAGGCGTTAGCCACGTTGTACACCGGGATACCGGTCTGGCCGATCTGTTTCTGAAGCTGCTGGCCGATCCCGGCGTTCGCTGCCATCAGATTCCCGGCCGCCAGCACACCGATGTCGGCCATGGTCACGCCGGCGTCGGCGAGCGCGCCGGTCGCGGCCTCGGCCGCCAAATCAACGGTGTCCAGATCGGCGTGCTTGCCGAACTTGGTCATCCGGATCCCCAGAATCCAAACTTCTTCGCTGGCGCTCATCGTCGCTGCTCCTTCGTGATTCGGTGATGGTCGGTCTTGGCGCGCTAGAAGACGGGCTCGAAGCCGAAGCCGATCGCCTCGGTACCTTCCGAGTCCGTGCCGATCGGGTAGGTGGCGAGCCGCACCTTCATTCCATCGCGGACGTGCTCGGGATCCGGCTCGACGTTGATGAGGTTGGCCCGCACCCGGGTACCGGCGCAGTCGACCACGGAAGCAACGAACGGGGTGGGGATCCCAGGTGCGGCGAAGGTGACGATCGTGAACGCGCGCACCGTGCCCTCGGTCGCGACCGGGGCGGTCGTGAACTCGGTCGCGAAGCAGCTGGCGCAAGCGTTGCGCCGGTCGAAGAACCGGGCGCCGCACTTGCTGCATTCCTGCGCGATGAGGTGCGGTTCGCCGTCGTCGAGCACCAGATAGTCGACCAAGGGGATCTGCCCAGCCATAGAAACCTCCATCGTGTCCGGCCGCCCGCACAAGTTGACTGCCGCGTCCCGCCAACGTATGTGTCAACCAGCGCGACCTTACTTGCAGGGCACGAACAGAGGAATGGGTCCCGCCGTTTCGATGAGGCCTATAGCCGCTCGGGTGAGCGGCGGAAAGAAGACGAAACAGATCATGATCGAGGATGATGAACGTGTCGAATGGATTCGACGTACGCGGGCGGGCGCTGCAAGATGGTGAGCTCGCCGCCTGGCTAGCTGAACATAGCCTGGGGAATCGATTCGGGCTGGCCGTTCTCGGGACGGATCCGGCCTACGATTCCAAGGCCGTCGCTCTGGCGATCGTCGCGGCCGACGGCGATGGCCGCTACATCGACACCGCTGCGTTGACACCAGACGACGAGGCGGCATTGGCATCCTGGCTTGCCGACCCTGGCCCGCCCAAGGCGGTGCACGAGGCAAAGCTGATGGTGCACGCTTTAGCGGGCTGCGGTTGGACGCTACGTGGTGTTACCTCCGATACGGCGTCGGCGGCTTACTTGTTGCGTCCCGAACAGCCGAGCGTGGCTTTCAATGACTTATTGATCCAACACATGCGGTGCGCGCTGCCTACGGAAACTACTGACCGCCAAGGACCTAGTGAGCAGGCCGTGCAAGCGTTGATCCTGAGGGCCTGCGCGGTGCTCGACCTCGCTGACGTGCTGGACGAGGAGTTGGCGCGCATCGACTCCTCGTCGCTGCTGAGTCGGGTGGAGCTGCCCGTTTCGCGAACGCTGGCCGAGATGGAGACGACAGGCATCGCGGTGGACCGGGCCGCGTTGACCCTCATCCACAATCGACTCGAGGACGAAATGAAGGTCGCCGTGGACGGCCTGCTGACGTCGATCGTCTCCGATGGGCGCATCCACACGACCTTTCAGCAGACAATCGGAGCGACCGGCAGGATTGCGTCGTCCAACCCGAACTTGCACAACATCGCGATCCACCTCGATGACGGTCGGCACATCCGCGACGCGTTTGTGGCGGGGGATGGTTACGTCGTACTGATGACGGCTGGCTACCAAGACCTCGAGGCGCGAATCGTGGCCCACCTGTGCGATGCGGGGCTGATCGAAGCCTTCAACCCGGGGGATCACTACTTGGCGGGCGGGGTGGGCGATTACCTAGGCGGTGTCCTCGACGATGCGCGCAGGATCGGGTACGTCTCCACCTTGCTTGGCCGCCGACGCTACCTGCCCGAGTTGGACAGCGGTGACCGTCAGGTCCGTGCGGCCGCCGAGTGGGCCGCTCTCACTTTTCTCGTTGAGGGCAGCGCCGCGGACATCATCAAGGTGGCGATGATCCACATCGGCCAGGCGATCAAAGATGCCGGACTGAAGTCGCGCATGTTGCTGCAGGTGGAAAACGAGCTGCTATTCGAGGTGGCCGGCGGGGAGCGCGACACGTTGGCGGCGCATGTCCGCGAGCAGATGGGCGGCGCGTACCCGCTCCATGTGCCGCTCGAAGTTTCGCTCGGATACGGACCTAACTGGGGCACCGCCGGACGATAGGTGAAAGGCACCCGGCGGCGCTTGGCCGAGGCAAACCCGCGAGTCGGAGGTCTGGACAATCGTGGGTGCTACCTCCCATAATATTGGGTTGTATGTCCCATTAATTAGCTAAGGCACTCAATCGACACACGCAGGCTGACTAGACACGAGGTAAGCCCATGTCCGTCATCGAGAATGACACCGGCACCAGCAGCACGCTGCCGACCGCGCCTGCAGTGGTACGTGAACAACCGGGCGGGGAAAGCATGCGGGCCATAATCCTGAAAGGGTTCGGTGGTCTCGACAGCCTGGTCTACACCGACATCCCGAAGCCGCTGCCCAGGGGCGGCGAAGTTGTGATCCAAGTAAAAGGCTTCGGTATCAACCACGCCGAGATACACATGCGTCGAGGGGAATGGGCAGAAGCCGCCGAAGTGAGCGGTATCGAGTGTGTCGGCATCGTCGACTCGTGCCCGGGCGGGGAGTTTCCGCGCGGCGCCAAAGTGGCGGCCCTGATGGGCGGCCTTGGGCGAACGATCAACGGCAGCTACGCCGAATACACCCGCGTGCGCCCGGCGAACGTCGCCCTCATCGACTCCGACCTGCCCTGGTCACAGTTGGCGGCGCTACCCGAAACCTACGCAACTGCTTGGACATGCCTGTTTCGCAACCTCAATCTGAAGGCGGACCAGACACTGGTGATCCGCGGCGCGACATCATCCTTCGGCCAGGCCGCGCTCAAGATGGCGGTCGCCGCCGGTGCGCGCGTCATTGCCACCACGCGCAGCCGCGAACGCGTTGCCATGCTCGAGAACTTGGGCGCTTCGCGAGTCGAATTGGAGAGGCGCGATCTAGCCGCCCACATCGCCGAAGCCAAGCAGATCGAGGCGATCCTTGACCTCGTCGGCAACAGCACCATCCTCGACTCTCTTGACATGCTGCGCCGCGGCGGCACAGCCTGCCTGGCCGGATGGCTGGGCGGACTTAACCCCATCGGTGATTTCAACCCGCTGCTGCGCATGGCCAGCGGCGTGAATCTGAACTTCTTCGGCAGCTTTGTATTTGGGACTCCCGGTTTCCCGCTCTCCGATGTGCCACTTGGCTACATCGCGCGGCAGGTCGCTGACGGCAACCTCGAGGCAAAGCCGGTACGCGTCTTCCCATTCGACCAGATTCATGAGGCTCATCGGGTCGCGGAGGCCGGAGAAGCCGGCGGAAAGCTCGTGGTCGTCATGGACTCGACACAAGCTAAGAGACTGTGATGCCAACCCAAGGCCGACCCGTACCGACGGTACTCGTGTTCGACGTGAACGAGACGCTGATCGATATCGATTCCATGGCACCGCTTTTCGGAGAGTTGTTCGGCGATCGGCGGGTACTTCGGGAATGGTTCGGCCAACTCGTCATGTACTCGATGACCACCACGTTGGCGGAATGCTATGTGGACTTCTTCGCGCTCGGCCAAGGCGTGCTGCGCATGCTGGCCGATATCCATCGGGTGAACATCACCGACGACGACGTCCTTCGGCTAAGAACGGGAATGCTCACCATGCCGGCCCATCCCGATGCCGCGGACGGGCTTGCACGATTGCGCGACAATGGCTTTCGTCTGGTTACGCTGACGAATTCACCACCACCCAGTTCGGGCACGCGGACGCCACTCGAGAACGCCGGGCTGTCCGGCTTTTTCGAAAAGCAGTTCAGCGTCGAGTCGTGTCACGCGTTCAAGCCCGCTCCGGTGGTCTACCGGCATGTGTGCCAGACGCTCGGGGTGGCGCCCGCTGACTGCATGATGGTGGCGGCGCATGTCTGGGATACCCTCGGTGCGCAAAATGTCGGCTTCAGTTCAGCTCTCATCACGCGCTGGGACAACCCACCGCTGCCAGTCGACGGCCTACCCCAACCGAACCTTGTTGTGGATGATCTGCGCCGGCTCGCCGAGGAACTCGTCAGCAGGCGCTGAATGTCACCCGCCGGACAACACGCGTTGTCACCCCGTTGATGCGGATACCTTCGACCGATACGAAACGAGACAATCTCTAACTATGGCTGCGAGCGACGAATTCGACGTGGTGGTACTCGGCGCAGGGCCGATTGGACAGAATGCCGCAGAACGTGCCCGGGCTGCAGGCTTGAGTGTGGCACTGGTCGAGCGCGAACTCGTCGGGGGCGAATGTTCGTATTGGGCCTGCGTACCCAGCAAGGCGTTGTTGCGTCCAGTCATTGCCCTCTCCGATGCCCGCCGGATTGACGGCGCACGCGAGGCGATTACCGGTTCGATCAACGCTGCCGGCGTATTCGGCCGTCGCAACCGCTATGTCAGCAACTGGGATGACAGCGGCCAGGCCGACTGGGTGAACGGAATCGGCGCGACCCTGGTACGCGGCCACGGTCGGTTGGTCGGCCCCCGACGCGTCGCGGTCACCACGCCAGGTGGCGATGAAGTGGCACTCACCGCCCGGCATGCGGTGGTCGTCTGCACTGGAAGCCGACCTGCACTCCCCGACTTGCCGGGCCTTGCCGAGGCCCGGCCGTGGACCAACCGCCAGGCCACTGACAGCAGCTACGTCCCGGAACGACTTGCCGTTGTCGGCGGCGGCGGCGTGGGCGTCGAAATGGCCACGGCGTGGCAGGGATTGGGTTCCAAGGTGACCTTGCTGGCTCGGGGATCTGACCTCCTGCCCAGGATGGAACCCTTTGTCGGCGAACTCATCGCGCGCGGACTGGCGGATGCGGGCGTGGATGTGCGCGTGGGTGTATCGGTCCGCGCGCTCCGCCGCTCCGAACC
This sequence comes from Mycobacterium sp., assembly GCA_049522835.1. Lineage (GTDB taxonomy): Bacteria > Actinomycetota > Actinomycetes > Mycobacteriales > Mycobacteriaceae > Mycobacterium. Next base: position 394 of record JBEKNM010000307.1, on the reverse strand, counting down.
CGATGGGCCGGTGGTCCTCGAATTGGACGACGGCACCGAGTTGCAAGTCGACGAAGTGCTTTTCGCCACTGGCAGGGCACCGCTCACCGATGACATCGGTTTACAGACAGTAGGACTGACCCCGGGCAGCTGGCTGGACATCGACGACACCTGCCGAGTGCGGGCTGTCGGCGACGGTTGGCTCTATGCGGCAGGCGACGTCAATCACCGGGCGCTGTTGACCCATCAGGGCAAATACCAGGGACGCATCGCCGGAGCGGCTATCGGGGCGCGCGTAGCCGGAACGCCATTGGACACCAAGCCGTGGGGCACTCACGTGACCACCGCCGATCATCACGCGGTGCCCCAGGCGTTCTTCACCGATCCCGAGGCCGGCGCGGTGGGACTGACGAAC
>JBEKNM010000306.1:0-5816 GCA_049522835.1 Mycobacterium sp. | reverse complement strand
GCCCGCTCGGTGGCTGCCGCCCGGTGTCGGAGCAGTGCTGCCACTGCGGCCATCCGCCGGGCGATCAGCGCTGACTCCTGCCGATGCGTGGACTCGACCACCGCGACCAAGGCGGCGGGGTCCAGGGATGACACGCAATCGAACATACATTCGACTATAGTCCTACCGTCCGACAAACTTCGGCGCGCGCCGGCCCTACGGTGTGACGAGAATTTTGCAGTGCCGTTCGGGGTCGGCGAGGTCATCGAATGCCGCGCCCACGCCGTCCAACCCGACCTCTCCGGTGATCAACGGGGTGACGTCGATGTCGCCCTCGGCCAGCGCGCGCAGCGAGTCGGCGAACTCCTCCGGGTTGTAGGCAAGGACGAACTGCACGTTGATCTCTTTGGCGATGGCGAAGAACGGATGAACGGTGTCGGGCTGCATGCACACTCCGGCAACGACCAACCGGGTGCCCGGCCGTGCCCGCAACAAAACGTCGTCGATTATTCCGGGCACCCCGACCGCCTCGAACACCACTGCGGCTTTGACGGTGTCGAACGGCGAGCCCAGCGCCGGGTCTAGCACCTGGTGCGCGCCCATTGTGGTGGCCAATTCCCGCCGCTTCGATGAAAAATCGGCTGCCACCACGCTTTCAACACCGCGCGCCCGAAGCGACGCGATGATGGCGATGCCGATCGGACCGCAACCAACCACCAGAGCGGTCTCGCCGGGCTGGATGTTCGACTTGTTGACGGCATGCAGACCCACCGCCATGGGTTCGGTCAGCGCGGCATGTTTGAAGTCCAGGCCGTTGGGGATCGGTAGCAGCAGCGGTGCAGCCAATAGCATCCGTTCCGCGTAGCCGCCGATTGTGCTGTTGCTGTACACGATTGGTTCGACGCCCTTGGCGGACAGCAGGATCGGAAGCGACGTGACCAAGGTTCCGGGTGACTGGGTTTCGGTGTCAGGGCCGGCCTCCAGTACCTCGGCGCTGAACTCGTGACCCATGAAGATGTCACGGCCCATATCGACATCCATCCCGGTGCCGGCACCGCCTGCCATCTGACCTCCCAGCGCCAGTACGTCGGCGCCGTGGGAGGCGAAATGCAGGTCGGAGCCGCAGATTCCACACGCGCGCACGGCGACGAGCACTTGGCCGGGTCCAGGCACAGGGTCAGGCACGTCGTCCCGGTAGACCATCCGCTTGTCTCGCAAAACTGCGGCACGCATCAGTTAGCCACGCCTTTCTGTTCTTCGACATGCTCGGTGATGGCTTTCACCACGGCCTGACCGGCACGACCGATCAACTGCTCACGTTTGCCTGCGGCCCAGTCATGAGATGAGCGCGACGCTTCCAGTTGTCCCTTGAAGTAGGGAATCACCTTGCGTGCGACCAGGTCGTAGCAGTGGTAAGTCGCTTCCGGCGAAGCCCAGTCGTGGCCGAGCATCAGCAGTGTGCCAAAACCACCTGACCGTTCGAGCAGGTCCTCGATATGCGCGATCGCGTCGTCAGGTGTGCCGATGCAGCAATTGCCTTTGGCCGCATACTCGGCGACGAACTCTCGGGGTGACTGGGCGCCGTCGACCGAGTTCGACAACGGTACGAACCCGGCCGCGCCGAAGTAGTTGGCGAAATCCTGCAGCCCGTAGGTGCAGTCGTCGATCGCCTGGTCCCGGCTGTCCGCAATGTGCATGATGCTCAGCACACGCCAATCGGACCGGTCCGGCTCGTCTCGGCCGACTTTGGCGGCCTGTTCGCGCACCACGTCCCAGGTGTTGTCCAGCGCGGCGTATCCGCCGGGCACCGACATCGACAGCGAAAGCAGCGATGTGCCCAGCGCACCGGCCAGTCGTGGCCCCGACGGTGAAATCATCGCAGCCGTGGATATCTCCGGATACGGCCAGGTGTACGGGCGGATGTGCAACTGCGCATCGCGCAGGGTGAACCAGTCGGAGTGGCGGTCGATTCGTTCGGTGGGAGCTGCGCGGAACAGCGCGAGGATCGCCTCCAGGGACTCCTGCATCATCCGCCGCTGCTCGATCGGGTCGATGCCCATCATGTAGGCATCTGACGGCAGCGCGCCGGGACCGGTACCGAACATGACCCGGCCGCGAGTCAGGTGATCCAGCAGCACCCAGCGGTCGGCCACCATCAGTGGATGGTGATAGGGGAGCGAGACCACTCCGGTACCGAGCCGGATGTGCTTGGTCCGCTCCGCCGCGGCGGCGATGAACACTTCCGGGCAGGCGATCAGCTCGTAGCCGCCGGAGTGGTGTTCGCCGAACCACGCTTCGTCAAAGCCCAGGCGATCCAGCGCGACGACGCGCTCCATGTCGTATTCCAATGCCACCGTTGGGGATTGGCCGATCGGATGAAACGGTGTGATAAAAACACCGAAACGCAGTGGGGCGCTCATCGCAATTCCAATCCGTTGAGGAAGTCCAACAGTGTTGCGTTTACCTCGCCGGGCCGCTCCTGCTGTATCCAGTGGCCCGCGCCATCGATCATCACCTGGCGGTAGGGGCCGGAGATCATTTCCGACGCGCGGTCGGCACGGGTGAACGACAACACCGGATCGGCTGTCCCGGCGATGAATAACGACGGCACAGAGATTCTGGCGTCGGCCAGTTCGGCGGTGGTTTCCCAGTTGCGGTCGAGATTGCGGTACCAGTTCAGGCCGCCGGTGAATCCGGTCCGGGAAAACTCGCTGATGTAATGGTCGAGCTCATCCTGGCTGATCCAGTCTGGCAGCCCGTCCGGTTCGGGAAGCCGATCGATGAAGCCTTCCGGGCCGGGGGCCACCATCCCCAACGCCGCGCGGCGGTCTCCAGACGGCCGCAGGCCACCAATCATCCGGCGCATTGTGCGGGCCGGGTCGCCGTCAAGCTCGGCGTCGGCGACACCCGGCTCTTGGAAATAGAGCATGTAGAAGAATTTCTCGCCGAACATGCCGCGGAAGGCCTGCGTCGGCGACACCTGCGCTCGGGGCAGCGCCGGGACGCTCAGCGCGGCGACGGCCGTGACCCGGTCGGGATGCAGCAATGGCGCATTCCACACCACGATGGCCCCCCAGTCGTGGCCAATCCAGACGGCGCGCTCGGCGCCGACGTCGTCGAGCACCCCGACCAAGTCGGCGGTCAACTCGTGGATGTTGTAGGCGTCGATCGCGTCCGGACGAGACGAGCCCCCGTAGCCGCGCTGATCGGGAGCCAGCACGTGGTAGCCGGCCTCGGCGAGGGCCGGAATTTGGTGCCGCCATGAATAGGCCAGCTCAGGAAAGCCGTGGGCCAGGACCACCACAGGTGCGCCGCGATCCCCGGCTTCGATCACCCGCAGCTGCACACCATTCGTGTCGACTAACCGTTCGGTTGATGAGGGGGGCACGGTCTCACCAAATCACAACGGGCCCGTGCTGAGAAGGGCGTGTTCTGCGCGCCCAGGCTGGGCGCCCGCTGGTCTAGGCAGGATGGTGGCGACCCACTGCGCCCCGGCTCCGCCGGAGCTGCGCCCCGGCTCCGCCGGAGCTGGCGATCGCCACTGGCGGTAGCCTGGACTTTTCCAGTTGCGAGTTATCGGGGAAGGACCTGGCCGTAACGGCCGATGATTGATGAACCGGAAAAACGTGATTCGCACCGTCACGGCGATCGCTGTAGTGGTGCTGCTCGGCTGGTCGTTCTTCTATTTCAGCGACGACACCCGCGGTTACAAGCCCGTCGACACGTCAGTGGCCATGGCTCAGATCAACAGCGACAACGTCAAGAGCGCTCAGATCGACGACCGCGAACAGCAACTGCGGTTGACCCTGAAGAAGGGTGACAACGACACCGACAACTCCGACAAGGTGATCACCAAATTCCCCAACGGGTACGCCGTCGACCTGTTCAACGCGCTCAACGCTAAGAACGCAAAGGTCAGCACCGTCGTCAACGAGGGCAGCATCTTGGGTGAGTTGCTGGTCTACGTGCTGCCGCTGCTGTTGCTGGTGGGCCTGTTCGTGATGTTCTCCCGCATGCAGGGCGGCGCCCGAATGGGCTTCGGATTCGGCAAATCGCGCGCCAAGCAGCTGTCCAAGGACATGCCCAAGACCACCTTCGAAGACGTGGCGGGGGTTGACGAGGCGGTCGAGGAGCTCTACGAGATCAAGGACTTCCTGCAGAACCCGTCGCGGTACCAGGCGTTGGGTGCCAAGATCCCCAAGGGTGTGCTGCTGTACGGGCCGCCTGGAACGGGCAAGACGCTGCTGGCTCGCGCGGTGGCCGGCGAAGCCGGAGTGCCGTTCTTCACTATCTCCGGCTCCGATTTCGTCGAGATGTTCGTCGGTGTCGGTGCCTCGCGGGTGCGCGATCTGTTCGACCAGGCCAAGCAGAACAGCCCGTGCATCATCTTCGTCGACGAGATCGACGCGGTGGGTCGCCAGCGTGGCGCCGGGCTGGGCGGTGGCCACGACGAGCGCGAGCAGACCCTCAACCAGCTGCTGGTCGAGATGGACGGTTTCGGCGAACGCGCCGGCGTCATCCTGATCGCGGCGACCAACCGGCCCGACATCCTGGATCCGGCACTGTTGCGGCCGGGTCGCTTCGACCGGCAGATCCCGGTGTCCAACCCCGACCTGGCGGGCCGCCGCGCGGTGCTGCGAGTGCATTCCAAGGGCAAGCCGATCGCTCCCGACGCCGACCTGGACGGACTGGCCAAGCGCACCGTCGGCATGACCGGCGCGGACCTGGCCAACGTGATCAACGAGTCAGCGCTGCTGACCGCCCGTGAGAACGGAACCGTCATCACCGGCCCCGCCCTGGAAGAGGCGGTAGACCGGGTGATCGGCGGGCCGCGCCGTAAGGGCCGCATCATCAGCGAGCACGAGAAGAAGATCACCGCCTATCACGAGGGCGGGCACACCCTGGCGGCCTGGGCAATGCCCGACATCGACCCGGTCTACAAGGTGACGATCCTGGCGCGTGGCCGCACCGGCGGGCACGCGGTCGCGGTACCGGAGGAAGATAAGGGCCTGCGGACCCGCTCGGAGATGATCGCGCAACTGGTGTTCGCGATGGGTGGGCGCGCCGCCGAGGAACTGGTGTTTCGCGAGCCGACGACCGGCGCGGTGTCGGATATCGAGCAGGCCACCAAAATCGCGCGCGCGATGGTCACCGAATTCGGCATGAGCTCCAAGCTCGGCGCCGTCAAGTACGGCACCGAACACGGCGACCCGTTCCTGGGCCGGACCATGGGCAATCAGGCCGACTACTCCCACGAGGTTGCCCGCGACATCGACGACGAGGTCCGCAAGCTCATCGAGGCCGCACACACCGAAGCGTGGGAGATCCTCACCGAATACCGCGACGTACTCGACACTTTGGCCGGCGAGCTGCTGGAAAAAGAAACCCTGCACCGGCCCGAGCTGGTGGGAATCTTCGCCGACGTAGAAAAGCGTCCCCGGCTCACCATCTTCGACGATTTCGGTGGACGCATCCCGTCGGACAAGCCGCCGATCAAGACGCCCGGCGAGCTGGCGATCGAGCGCGGCGAGCCCTGGCCCCCGCCGGTTGCCGAGCCGGCGTTCAAGACAGCTATCGCGCAGGCTAGCAAAGCCGCCGAAGCCGCGCAGGCGGAGGCTGATAGAAACGCCAACGGCGACAACGGTTCTCACGCAGCCACCCAGCCCGACTACGGTGCTCCGGCCGGCTGGCATGCGCCCGGTTGGCCGCCGCAGCAGCAGTCGGGCCACTGGTATCCGCCCGCACAACCCTCGCAACCCTCACAACCCCCACGACCCCCACAACCCCCACAACCCCCACAGCCGCCCTATTGGCCGCCGCCGGCACCCGGTTATCCG
>JBEKNM010000305.1:0-5820 GCA_049522835.1 Mycobacterium sp. | reverse complement strand
TTGAGGCGCGTCAGCCGCGCGAAGCCCGGTTGACCGCCGACACCACGGCACGCAGCGAGGCTGTGGTGATCGACGGGGCTATGCCCACGCCCCACACCGTCCGCCTCGGGATGTCAGCGCGATGACCCGCTTCGCCCGGCTGCGCCGCGCTTGCGATCATCGCGACCGAGGCCTCCACGTAGGCCGCGGCCTGAGCGTCGTCGCCGGCACTCATCGCGTGCTCGGAGTAATCCAGCACGGCCACCTCGAAGCCGACACCACCCAACGCTTCGACGAAAGCGGCAAGCGGACCATTGCCTGTGCCGCTGATCTCGGTCGCCACCCCGTCGATCTTGACGGTCGCGGTGATAGTGGTCGGGCCGCTGTCTTCCTCGGAGGCGTCGACCCGCTGCTTGATGCGCTCCAGCGGCAGGATGGGAGCGAGATACTCCTCGGAGAACGCGTCCCACATTTCCTTCGGCGAGACCTCACCGCCCTCACCCTCGGTGATCTTCTGGATTACCTGGGAAAACTCGATCTGCAGCCGTCGCGGCAGTGCCAGCCCGTGGTCGGCCTTCATGATGTAGGCCACCCCGCCTTTGCCGGACTGCGAGTTGACTCGGATCACGGCCTCGTAGGTGCGCCCGACGTCCTTGGGGTCGATCGGCAGATACGGCACCTGCCACAGCATGTCGTCGACGTCCTCGTCGGCCTCATCGGCAGCCACCTTCATCGCGTCCAGCCCCTTGTTGATGGCGTCCTGGTGGCTACCGGAGAACGCGGTGTAGACCAGGTCGCCGCCGTAGGGGTGACGCTCGGGCACCGGCAGCTGGTTGCAGTACTCCACTGTGCGCCGGATCTCGTCGATGTTGGAGAAGTCGATCTGTGGGTCCACGCCGCGCGAGAACAGGTTCAGTCCCAGCGTCACCAGACACACGTTGCCGGTGCGCTCCCCGTTGCCGAACAGGCAGCCTTCGATCCGGTCGGCGCCAGCCTGATAGCCCAATTCTGCTGCGGCGACGGCGGTTCCGCGGTCGTTGTGCGGATGCAGACTCAGGATGACCGATCCCCGGTTGGCCAGGTTGCGGCTCATCCACTCGATGGAGTCGGCGTAGACGTTCGGGGTAGCCATCTCCACGGTAGCGGGCAGGTTGAAGATGATCGGGTTGTCCGGCGTCGGTTGGATGATCTTGCCGACGGCGTCGCACACCTGTTTGGCGTATTCCAGTTCGGTGCCCGTGTAGGACTCCGGCGAGTACTCGAAGCGCCACTGGGTACCCGGGTACTTGGCGGCCTCCTCAACACACTTGCGAGCGCCGTCGGTCGCGATGGCCTGCACCGCGGCCCGGTCGGCGCGAAAGACTACGCGGCGCTGCAGGATTGACGTCGAGTTGTAGAAATGCACGATGACCCGCGAGGCACCCTCGCACGCCTCGAACGTGCGCTCGATCAGTTCCGGTCGGCACTGGGTCAGCACCTGGATGGTGACGTCGTCGGGAATGGCGCCGTCGGTGATGATGTCGCGAACGAAGTCGAAATCGGTCTGGCTGGCCGACGGGAACCCGACTTCAATCTCCTTGTAGCCCATATGGACCAGCAGGTCGAACATGCGGCGCTTGCGGGCCGGGCTCATCGGGTCGATCAGCGCTTGGTTGCCGTCGCGCAGATCCACCGCACACCACAGCGGCGCGCGGCTGATGACACGGTCGGGCCAACTACGGTCAGCCAGCCGGATGGCCTCGACTTCGTCGGCGAACGGCCGGTACCGGTTGACCGGCATCGACGAACCGCGCTGGGGGTTCCAAGTGGGCTGGTCGGGCCGGGGTGGGCCCGCGGGTTTTATGACGGTTCGCGCCGACACGTAGACGTCGGGGTTTGAAGATTCAGGAGAGTTGGTCACGGTAGTTGCTCCGGGATGTCAGAAGGAACCTCAGACCGGCGAATCGCGAACCCCCGCGACGGGAAGCCAGTCTGGATCAGACCCCGTCGCGGCGTCCGAGGAGGAGCACCCGCTGCACGGTCTGAACTCTACCGCGCTCGGGCGCCTCGGAGGAACCTGCGTAAAAACTGCGCCAAAATTGGACTAAAACCGCAGGCTGTGGTGCCCGGTATCGCGTCGATAAATAGAATGCGGCGACACGTATCCTGTTGTGAAGGTAAAGCGGGAAGCTCGAGCGGGGAAGGTGCGGGTAAGGGAACAGTGGCGCTGGTCGTACAGAAGTACGGCGGATCGTCGGTGGCCGACGCCGACCGGATCCGCCGCGTCGCAGAGCGCATCGTCGAGACCAAAAAGCAGGGAAACGACGTCGTCGTGGTGGTTTCGGCGATGGGCGACACCACCGACGACCTGCTGGACCTGGCGCAGCAGGTATGCCCGGTGCCGCCAGCCCGCGAGTTGGACATGCTGCTCACGGCGGGTGAGCGCATCTCCAACGCGTTGGTGGCCATGGCGATCGAATCGCTCGGTGCCCAGGCCAGGTCGTTCACCGGCTCGCAAGCCGGTGTCATCACCACTGGCACCCACGGCAACGCGAAGATCATCGACGTCACGCCAACCCGGCTGCAAGCCGCGCTCGACGAAGGCCGGATTGTGTTGGTCGCTGGATTCCAAGGTGTAAGCCAGGACACCCGGGACGTCACCACGCTAGGCCGCGGCGGTTCGGACACCACGGCGGTCGCGATGGCCGCGGCACTGGGCGCTGATGTCTGCGAGATCTACACCGATGTGGACGGCATCTTCAGTGCGGACCCACGGATCGTGCACAACGCCCGCAAGCTCGACACGGTGACCTTCGAGGAGATGCTCGAGCTGGCGGCCTGCGGCGCCAAGGTGCTGATGCTGCGTTGTGTGGAATACGCCCGCCGCTACAACATGCCGGTGCACGTCCGCTCGTCGTATTCGGACAAACTAGGCACCGTCGTCATCGGATCGATCAAGGACAAACCCATGGAAGACCCCATCCTCACCGGAGTCGCGCACGACCGCAGCGAGGCCAAGGTAACCGTTGTCGGGCTGCCCGACACTCCGGGGAAAGCCGCCAGGGTGTTCCGGGCCATCGCCGACGCCGATGTGAACATCGACATGGTGTTGCAGAACATCTCCAAGGTGGAGGACGGCAAGACCGACATCACATTCACCTGCTCCCGCGACATCGGACCCACTGCGGTGGCCAAGCTGGACTCGCTCAAAGACGAGATCGGCTTTACCCAGCTGCTCTACGACGACCACATCGGCAAGGTGTCGCTGGTCGGGGCGGGGATGCGCAGCCATCCTGGGGTCACCGCGACCTTTTGTGAGGCGCTGGCCGGTGTTGGCGTCAACATCGATCTCATCTCCACCTCCGAGATCCGGATCTCGGTGCTGTGCCGCGACACCGAACTAGACAAGGCCGTCATTGCCTTACATGAGGCATTCGGGCTCGGCGGCGAGGAGCAGGTCACGGTGTATGCCGGGACGGGCCGCTAATGGGCAGCTCAGGTTTGTCAGTCGGGGTGGTGGGCGCCACCGGTCAGGTGGGCCAGGTAATGCGCCGGCTGCTCGACGAACGCGACTTCCCGGCCACCACGGTGCGGTTCTTCGCGTCCGCCCGCTCGCAGGGTCGCAAGCTGGCCTTCCGCGGCCAGGAGATAGAAGTCGAAGACGCCGAGACGGCGGACCCGACCGGCCTGGATATCGCGCTGTTCTCCGCCGGCAAGACGATGTCGCTGGTACAGGCGCCGCGGTTCGCAGCTGCCGGAGTGACGGTCATCGATAACTCGTCGGCCTGGCGCAAGGACGTCGATGTGCCGTTGGTGGTGTCGGAGGTGAACTTCACGCGTGACGCGCGTCACCGACCCAAGGGCATCATCGCCAACCCCAACTGCACCACGATGGTCGCGATGCCGGTGCTCAAGGTGCTGCACGAGGAAGCCCAGCTGGTGCGCCTGGTGGCCTCGACCTATCAAGCCGTATCCGGCACCGGGCTGGCAGGGGTGGCGGAGCTGGCCACGCAGGCGCGTGCGGTCATCGGTGACGCCGAGCAGTTGGTGCACGACGGCAGCGCGCTGCCGTTCCCGGAGCCCACGGCCTACGTCGCACCGATTGCCTTCAACGTGGTGCCGCTGGCCGGGTCGCTGGTGGACGACGGTTCCGGTGAGACCGACGAAGACCAGAAGCTGCGCCACGAGAGCCGCAAGATTCTCGGCATTCCCGACCTGCTGGTCAGCGGTACCTGCGTGCGGGTTCCGGTGTTCACCGGGCACTCGATGTCGATCAACGCCGAGTTCGCCCGGCCGCTATCGCCTGAGCGGGCCCGTGAACTGCTCGACGGCGCCCCCGGCGTAAAGCTAGTTGATGTGCCGACGCCGTTGGCCGCTGCCGGAGTCGATGAATCACTGGTCGGCCGGATCCGGCATGACCCGGGGGTTCCGGACGGGCGGGGCCTGGCGTTGTTCGTTTCGGGCGACAACCTGCGCAAGGGGGCGGCGCTGAACACTATCCAGATCGCCGAGCTGCTGGCCTCTGAATTGTGATCAGCATTGTGATCCGCGGGTGAGCTCCGCCCACAGCTGCGGGGTCACGCGGTGCTCGTGTTTGGTCGCGTTAGTGGCGTGTTTGCTGGTGCCACAGTTCTTTTGGGGTTTGTTTGGGCCTGCACGTGCCGATCCGCCGGCCCCGATCCCCGAGCCGATCCTGCCGCCGCTGGCACCAGGTCAGGTGCTGCGGATCGGTCCGACGGCCGGCACCGGAACTCCCACCGGGGACTACGGCGTCGGCGCAACCGACCTATGTGAGTTCGTCGAGTTCCCCAGCCAGCTGCTGCAGGTCTGCGGCGACAGCTTTGCCGGCCAGGGTGTCGGGTTCGGCGGCTGGTACTCGCCGGTCGCGCTGCACGTCGATACGTCGTCGGTCGACGACCCCACCGGAGTGCGCTACACCGGTGTCACTGGGATCAGCAAACCGCTACTGGCCGACCCCACGCCGTCGCAGGACTCGCAGCTGCCCGCCGGAGTCGTGGAGATCAACCGGCGTAACTACCTGATGGTGACCACCACCCGCAACCTCGTACCGCAGAACTCAAGGCTGGTGACCGCAGAACCGGCGCACGCCAGCTGGCAAACCGTTCCCGAGTCCCGGCGCGACGCTGCCTACCAAGGCGGCTCACAGACGCAGATCAGCGGGTACTACGACCCGATCCCTGCGCCCGACTCACCGGGCGGGTGGGTGTACATCGTGGCCAACAGTTTCACCCGCAGCCATCCGGTGGTCCTGTACCGGGCCACACCGCAAGCATTCACCGACCGATCCCGGTGGCAGGGCTGGAGTTCGGGCCCCGGGGGTGGTTGGAACAAGCCACCGACGCCCCTGTGGCCCGACAGTGTGGGCGAGATGAGCATCAGGCAGATCGACGGCAAGACGGTGCTGTCGTATTTCAACGCCAGCACAGGAAACATGGAGGTCCGAGTGGCCAACGACCCTACGTCGCTGGGTGACGCGCCGGTGACCACGCTGGTGCAACACGACGAGTGGCCCGACCCGGCCGAAAGCCTGCCGCCTCCGTACGACAATCGGCTCGCACAACCCTATGGCGGGTACATCTCGCCCGGTTCCACACTCGATGAACTGCGGATTTTCGTCAGCCAGTGGGACACCCGTGCGCGGGTAAGCGCGCCGTACCGGGTGATCCAGTTCGCCGTCAACCCGTTCAAACCCTGATCAGAGCCCTAAATCTCGCTCTCAGTCCGCAGTGGGTCCGCAGTAGCCCCTAGGGACGAAAGCAAAAATAAAGAGATCTGATTGTCGCCCCCGCTTGGTCAGCAGGACGCTGCGCCCGCGGCTGCGGACGTGACGAAGACCTTCTC
>JBEKNM010000304.1:0-5822 GCA_049522835.1 Mycobacterium sp. | reverse complement strand
TGCCCCGCCCGGCGATCTGGGTCGATACCGTGACCGTGCCGTATTCCCCGGCCTCGGCGATGACTTGAGCTTCCTCAGCGTCGTTTTTGGCATTGAGCACGACCGCGGGCACGCCGCGCCGCACCAGATGCTCGTGCAGCTCTTCAGATTCGGCCACGTCGCGGGTGCCTACCAGCACCGGCTGGCCGGTCTCGTGCACGTCGGCGATGTGCTCGACGATCGCGTCGTTCTTGGCGGCGGCGGTGATGTAGACCCGGTCGGACTCATCTTCACGAATGTTGGGTGTGTTGGGCGGTATCGGGGAGACACCGAGTTTGTAGAACTGGCGCAATTGCTCACCGGCGGCCAGCGCGGTGCCGGTCATGCCGCACACGGTTGCGTAGCGGTTGATCAGCGCCTGGACAGTGATGGTGTCGAGCACCTCGCCGGTTTCGGTGGTTTCGATGCCTTCCTTGGCTTCGACGGCGGCCTGCAGGCCGTCGGGCCAGCGCTGCAGCTGCGCGATGCGGCCACGTGAGGAATTGATCAGGTGCACTGCGTCGTCTCGGACGATGTAGTGCACGTCGCGGTGCAACAGCACATGCGCGTGCAGTGCGACATTGACCTCCGTCAGCGAGGTGCCGACGTGTTCCTCGGAGTACAGGTCGATGCCACCGAGCGCTTTCTCGACTTTGCGGGCCCCGACGTCGGTCAGATGCACGTTGCGGCTGTCGGAGTCGGTGTCGAAGTCGGTTTCGGCGGCAAGTTCACCGACCAGCTTGATGATCTCCAGTCGTGGCGTCTCGCGGTGGGTGGTGCCCGCCAGCACCAGGGGCACCAGCGCCTCATCGACCAGCACGGAATCGGCTTCGTCGATAAGGGCCACATCGGGATTGGGCGAAACCAGGTCGGCTACGTCGGTCACCAGCTGATCGCGCAACACATCGAAGCCGATTTCGTTGACCGAGGCATAGGTGACGTCGCAGTCATAGGCCGCCCTGCGGTCGTCACTCGTCGACTCGGCGGTGATCCAGCCGACCGTCAGTCCCATGGCCTCCAGTAGCGGGCCCATCCACTCCGCGTCGCGGCGGGCCAGGTAGTCGTTGATGGTCACCACATGTACGTGCCGGCCGGCTATGGCGTATCCGGCTGCCGCGATCGCGCCGGCCAGGGTTTTGCCCTCACCGGTGGCCATCTCGATCACGTCGCCGGCGAGCATGCGTAGCGCGCCCAGTAGCTGAACATCGAACGGCCGCAACCCCGTTGACCGCTCGCCTGCTTCTCGGGCGATCGCGAGGAACTGCGAGATATCGTCGGACTCGGCGAAGTCGTCGAGGTTGAGTAGGCCGGCTGCCTTGCGCAGCTGGGCGTCATTGAGACCAGCGGCTTCATCGTCGTACCCAGACGAGGCGGTTACCTCGGCGAGGGAACGGGTTCGGTTCCTTTCCGTGCTGGCGCCGAGTAGTCGCCAAAAGCGGCCGCTCAGACGTCCGGCTTGAGCGCGGGTGGTCTTTGGCACAGATCAACGGTACGCGGTGAGCCGCTGGGGCCCCGTCAAGCCCGGTCGGTGACGATGCAGTCCGCGGAGCGGACTGAGGAGGAGGCGGCCAAATCAGGCCCGGTCGGTGACGATGCAGTCCGCGGAGCGGACTGAGGAGGAGGCGGCCAAATCAGGCCCGGTCGGTGACGATGCAGTCCGCGGAGCGGACTGAGGAGGAGGCGGCCAATCAAGCCAGGTTGGATCGGCGTGGATAGGCGACGGTCGGGTCGGTGAGCACGTTGACGACGGCAGGCAGGCTGCTGGCGAAAGCACGTTCCAGTGCGGGCCGCAGCTCGGCAGGCGTAGACACCAGCTCGCCGTGGCCGCCCAGGGCGCGGACGACTTCGTCGTAGCGCGTCCCCGGGCGTAATTCCGCCACCACCGAGTAGCCGTACAGCGCCTCCATTGGGTGCTTTTCCAGGCCCCAGATTCCGTTGTTGCCGATGACGGACACGACCGGCACGCCGTGGCGGACCAGGGTGTCCCATTCCATGCCGCTGAAGCCGAATGCGCCGTCACCTTGCAGCAGGACGACCTGACGGTCTGGTCGGGCCAATTTGGCGGCCAGGGCGTAACCAGGACCCGAACCGAGGCAGCCGAAGGGACCGCTGTCCAGCCAGCACCCCGGCAGGTAGCTGTCGATCACCCGGCCCGCGTAGGAACCGAAATCGCCGGCGTCGATAACAACGATGGTGTCGCGGTCCAGCAGCTGAGCCAATTCGGCATACACCCGCATCGGATGCAGCGGAATCCTGTCATCGCCGAGCTCAGCTTTTTCCAGGTCGCGCGCCGCGGTCTCGACGGTCCGCAGCTCGCCGATCCAGTCCTGATGGCCGGTGTCGCCCGTCGCGGCCAGCGCCGTCAGGATCGACGTCAGGTCGCCGTAGAGCCCGGCCGCAACAGGCCGCGGATGCTCGCGTTCGGGTTTGACCCGGTCTGCCACCACGAGCTGTGTGTGTGACCCGAACACCCCACCGAAGCCCAGCCGAAAATCCATGGGTACGCCGACAATCAGCGCAACGTCTGCCTCGCCCAGCGCTTTGGCCCGAGCCCGCGAGAAGGCCAATGGGTGGTCAGCGGGCACTGTGCCACGGGCCATCCCATTCATCAGCACCGGGATCTGTCGTTCCTCGGCAAGACGGAGCAGCGCCGCCTCTGCGTGTCCCCACCAGACGTTGGTGCCTGCCATGAGCACCGGGCGGTGCGCGGCGGCCAGCATGGCGGCAGCGCGGTCCAGGGCGTCACCGTCAGGGGTGGGCGCCGTCGGCAGATCGGTGAGAGCGCCCGGGCGGGCGACGATGTCCGAGTCTTGGGACATGGAAAACGCGTGATCCATCGGGAAGTCGACGAATGCGACGCCCGACGGCGCAGTGACCGCTGCCCGCAATGCTTCGTCGACCAGCCGGCCCGCGGCGTCAGCCGACGATGCGGTGGCAGCGAAGCGAGCCAGCGGTGCCACAAACGGCACGTGGTCGATCTCTTGCAGCGAGCCCATACCCCATCGCGACGCGGGGGCGCGGCCGCCGAGCACGACCAGCGGCGACTGGTTCTGCTGTGCTGCCGCCATGGCGCTCATCCCGTTCGTGACGCCCGGTCCCGCGGTGAGTGCGGCCACGCCCGGCGACCTGGTCACCTTTGACCAGCCCTCGGCGGCGAAGGTCGCAGTCTGCTCGTGCCGGGTGTCTATCAGACGGATACCCTCGTCGCGACAGCCGTCGTAAACGGAAAACAGGTGGCCGCCCGACAACGTGAAGACGATTTCCACACCAGCGGCCTTGAGCCGGCGCGCGATCAGCCGGCCGGCATGGATGGTCTGGGCGGAGACGGCGTCGGTGCTCATATCCGGAGCCTATCCACCACCTTCGGGTACGTTCGCCGAAGGATTCTGTTGACGAGCAGCCTGAGCAAACCTCGCCTTTAAGGAGATATCAACATTGGGCGCGAAGCCGTTTAAGCCATCGATCGACTGGTCGGCGGCACCTATGAATTCCTTGCGTTGGCTCGCCGAATCCTGGGCTATCAGTGCCGTCTGTCTGCTCATCGTGCTGATTCTGATCAGGTATTTCACCGTCTGGGGGCGGCAGTACTGGCGGATTACCAGTGGTTACTTCACCGGCAGACATGCCCTGCGGGTCTGGCTGATGTTCGGTGTGTTGTTGCTGTTGGTCCTCTTCTCAGTGCGGCTCAACGTGCTATTCAGTTACCAGAGCAACGACTTGTACACGGCGCTGCAGAAGGCATTTGAAGGCACCGCTACGGGTGACGAAGCGGTCAGACAGTCTGGGATTCACGGCTTTTGGATGTCGCTCGCGATTTTCAGCGTGTTGGCAGTCATATTTATCGCCCGTGTGGTACTCGACATATATCTGACTCAGCGATTCATTATCGCGTGGCGCGTGTGGCTGACCGGCCACCTCACCGATGACTGGCTGGACGGCAAGGCCTATTACCGGGATCTCTTTATCGACAACACCATCGACAACCCGGACCAGCGCATCCAGCAGGATGTCGACATCTTCACCGCAGGTGTGGGTGCCACTCCGAACATCCCGTCCAACGGGACGACCACCACGTTGCTGTTTGGCGCGGTAAACGCGGTGGCCTCGGTGATCTCATTCGCCGCGATCTTGTGGAACCTGTCGGGGGATTTGGACGTATTCGGCTTCGTGTTACCGCGCGCGATGTTTTTGATCGTGCTCGTATATGTGCTGATCGCGACGGTGGTGGCGGTCTGGCTGGGGCGTCCGCTGATTTGGCTCAGCTTTAATAACGAGAAGCTCAACGCTGCGTTTCGTTATGCCTTGGTGCGGTTACGGGACGCCGCCGAGGCGGTGGGCTTCTACCGTGGTGAGCGAATCGAGCGGACGCAACTCTGGCGCCGTTTCACTCCGATAATCGGCAACTACCGCATGTTTGTTCGCCGCACCATCCTGTTCAACGGGTGGAACTGGTCGGTGACCCAGGCAATTGTCCCGTTGCCGTGGGTGATCCAGGCGCCGCGGCTGTTCGCGGGACAGATCGACTTCGGCGATGTCAGCCAGACCGCGACAGCATTCGGCAACATCAATGACTCGCTGTCGTTCTTCCGCAATAACTACGACGCGTTTGCGGCCTTCCGTGCCGCGATCATCCGGTTGCACGGGCTGGTCGACGCCAACGCCCGGGGCCGCGCGCTGCCGACAGTGCTGGTCAAGCCAAGTGAAGACGTCACCGTTGAGTTGGCCAATATCGAGGTGCGAACGCCGGCGGGCGACCAGTTGATCGACTCGCTTGACGTGCAGCTGGACAACGGCGCCACGCTGGTGATCACCGGGCGCTCGGGCGCCGGTAAGACCACTTTGCTGCGGAGTCTGGCCGAATTGTGGCCCTACGCCTCAGGCACCTTGTGCCGGCCGGCGGGCGAAAACGCGACGATGTTCTTGTCCCAGTTGCCCTACGTGCCGCTTGGCACTCTGCGTGGCGTGGTGTGCTATCCGAATTCCCCGGACGACGTCCTAGAACCCACCTTGCGAGACACACTCACCAAGGTGGCGCTGGCGCCGCTCTGTGACCGGCTCGACGAAGAGCGAGATTGGGCCAGGGTGCTCTCCCCCGGTGAGCAACAACGCATAGCCTTCGCTCGCATCCTGCTTACCAAACCGAAGGCGGTATTCCTCGACGAAGCTACGTCCGCGCTCGACGAGGGACTGGAATTCGCGCTTTATCAATTGCTGCGCAGCGAACTGCCGGACTGCGTCGTGGTCAGTGTCAGCCACAGGCGAGCCGTCGAGCAGCACCACGAACGACAGCTCGAACTGCTTGGCGGCGGTCAGTGGCGCCTGGTTCCGGTAGATAAGCAGCCAGCGGGCGTCTAGCTGGGTCGTTCCCGCGCCTGGGCTACCGCTGCGGCGTGCGCTCCGGCGCGGCGGCCGAAGAACGAGCCTTCGCCCAGCTGCGTGCCGCTGGCGTATCCCTTTCCGTCCTGGGCGATGTTGGAGGCGCACGCCCCGGCCGCGTACAAGCCGGCCACCACCGAGCCGTCTTCGCGTAGTACCTGACCGTCCGCGGAGGTTGCCAACCCGCCGATGGTGAATCCGGCATACATCGCCTTGCCCAATGACATGTCGAAAGCGCCCCACGGCCCGTTGTCTTGCGGTGCAAGGAATTCCGGCTGCTTATGAAAGTCGGGATCCTCGCCTCGTGCGGCGTATGTGTTGTACCGGTCCAACGTCGCGACCAGGTTGCCCTGCGGGATCCCAAGGGCGGCTTCCATCTCGTCGACGGTTTCCCAGCCGTCGATCAGCGGGACCAGCGGCATCTTGGG
>JBEKNM010000303.1:0-5827 GCA_049522835.1 Mycobacterium sp. | reverse complement strand
AAAAGAGCTGTCGCCGCCAGGGTCAGCGACGAGGACGCCAAGGGCGAGGTCGTTGTCGTGGACACCGATCGGAGCGCCCTCGAACACGCCGCGACCGCCGGCCTGGTCACTGTTCACGGTGACGCCACCAAATCCGATGTACTGCGGTTGGCTGGGGCCCAGCACGCGTCCTCGATCATTGTCGCTACCGGACGCGACGACACCGCGGTGCTGGTGACCTTGACGGCGCGGGAGCTTGCGCCCAAGGCCAAGATCGTCGGATCAATCCGGGAGGCCGAAAACCAGCACCTGTTGCAGCAGTCAGGCGCGGACTCGGTGGTGGTTTCCTCGGAGACCGCCGGCCGGCTGCTCGGCCTTGCCACCACCACGCCCAGCGTCGTGGAGATGATCGAGGATCTGCTGACTCCGGACGCCGGGCTGGCAATCGCCGAACGCGAGGTGGAGCAGTCTGAAGTCGGTGGATCCCCGCGGCACCTGCGCGACATCGTGCTCGGTGTGGTGCGTGACGGCCACCTGCTGCGCATCGGCGCACCCGAAGTCGACGCCATCGAGGCCACCGACCGGCTGCTCTATATCCGAAACGCCGGACACTAGTGGCGACCGTGGACTTCCAGCTGCGGAACGTTCCGTTGCTGTCGCGCATCGGCGCCGACCGCGCCGATGAACTGCGCACCGACGTCGAGGCGGCAACCGCGGGATGGGCGGAAGCGGCGCTGCTACGGGTGGATTCACGCAATCAGGTGTTGGTCGCCGACGGCAGGGTGGTGCTTGGCGACGCGGCCACGCTAGGCGACCAGCCGCCGCCCGACGCGGTATTTCTTGGCCGCATCGAGGGTGGCCGCCATGTCTGGGCTATCCGGGGTGCGTTGGAAGCGCCCGAGGATCCCGACGTGCATGCCGAGGTGGTGAACCTTCGCAGTCTTGGCCCGATCTTCGACGACACCAGCAGCCAACTGGTGTCGTCGGCCACCGCGTTGCTGAATTGGCATAACAGCTCTCGGTTTAGCCCGGTGGACGGTTCACCCACCAAACCGGCCAGGGCCGGCTGGTCGCGAGTCAACCCGCTCAATGGTCACGAAGAGTTTCCGCGTATCGACCCGGCGGTGATCTGTCTGGTCCATGACGGCGGTGACCGTGCGGTGCTGGCTCGCCAAGCGGTGTGGCCCGAGCGGATGTTCTCGCTGCTGGCCGGGTTCGTCGAGGCCGGCGAGTCGTTCGAAGTCTGTGTCGCCCGGGAGATCCTCGAGGAGATCGGCCTGACTGTCCGAGATGTGCGTTATTTGGGTAGCCAGCCGTGGCCCTTCCCGCGCTCGCTGATGGTCGGCTTCCACGCCCTGGGTGATCCGGATCAGGGGTTCTCGTTCAATGACGGTGAGATCGCCGAGGCGGCGTGGTTCACTCGCGACGAGGTGCGTGCCGCGCTGGACGCAGGCGATTGGAGCAGCGCATCGGAGTCGAAACTGCTGCTGCCCGGATCGATTTCGATCGCGCGGGTGATCATCGAGTCCTGGGCGGCGCTCGATTAAGGCGCTACTTGATGCGATCAGTGATCATCTGCAGGACGGTGTTCGCAATCTGTTCTGCTGATTGAAGTCCCACTACGCCGGCGGATAACGCCTAGACGCATTGCTGAGCACCGAATTTGGTCGAACGGTTGGGTGACCGTAGCCAGGGACCGCGCCGCGCCTGGCCGGTTCGCTTAGCCCGCGACCTGGGCCAGCTTCGCTTTGACCTCTGCTGCACTTGGGTTGGTCAAAGTCGACCCGTCGGCGAACTTCACTGTCGGAACCGTCCTGTTGCCGCCATTGACCGAGCCGACAAACTCCGCGGCCGCCGCATCGTGCTCGATGTCGACTGCGTCGTAGGAGATGTCGTTGGCTTTGAGCACCGTCATCAGCCGGTGGCAATAGCCACACCATGACGTCGTGTAAACGGTTAACCCGGCGTTGGTCATAGCTCGTTAACGTAGCCCGGCGACGATGCGTTCCGCGCAGCGGGATGCGGAGGAGTGGGCAATTGGGGTGTAGCCCCGTGCAGCGGGATGGGGTGGGGGCACCCCCAGCCGCGCAGCGGCGAGGGGGGGATTGGGCGACTCGGGCGTGGCGATGCGCGCGGTTTGTCGGCCATCGCTGCCAAGATGGACATCATGCCGATGGTCGCCGACCCATTGACCGCCGGACTGGACGACGAGCAGCGCGAAGCCGTGCTGGCTCCGCGCGGACCGGTCTGCGTGCTCGCGGGCGCCGGAACCGGCAAGACCCGCACTATTACCCACCGGATCGCCCAGCTGGTCGCGAATGGTCACGTCGCCGCCGGGCAGGTGCTGGCGGTCACGTTCACTCAGCGTGCGGCCGGGGAGATGCGGTCCAGGTTGCGGACGCTCGACGCCTCGGCGCGAACTGGCTCCGGCGTCGGCGCAGTGCAGGCCTTGACTTTTCACGCGGCCGCGCGCCGCCAGCTGCGGTATTTCTGGCCGCGGGTGATCGGTGACACCGGCTGGCAGCTGCTGGACAGCAAGTACGCCATGGTGGCCCGGGCGGCCAGTCGCACCAGGCTCAACGCCAGTACAGATGATGTGCGCGACTTGGCCGGTGAGATCGAGTGGGCCAAGGCGTCGCTGATCAGCCCGGAGGAATACCCGAACGCGGTGGCCGGCACTGGCCGGGACATCCCGTTGGACGCCGCAAAAATCGCGGCCGTCTACTCCGCATACGAGGCGCTCAAAGTCCGCGACGAAGCGGTCGCGCTGCTCGACTTCGACGATCTGCTGCTGCACACCGCAGCCGCCATCGAAAATGACGCCGCCGTGGCCGAGGAGTTCCGCGACCGCTACCGCTGCTTTGTCGTCGACGAATACCAGGACGTCACCCCGCTGCAGCAGCGGGTGCTTTCGGCGTGGATGGGTGATCGAGACGACCTGACAGTCGTCGGCGACGCCAACCAGACCATCTATTCGTTCACCGGAGCCTCGCCTCGCTTCCTGCTCGACTTCTCGCGGCGATTTCCCGACGCGACAGTGGTGCGCCTGGAGCGCGACTATCGCTCCACTCCGCAGGTGGTATCACTGGCCAACCAGGTGATCGCTGCGGCCCGCGGTCGGGTCGCGGGCAGCAAGCTCCAGCTGTCCGGCCAGCGCGAACCAGGTCCGGCCCCGTTGTTCAATGAGCATCCCGACGAAACTGCTGAGGCTGCCGCGGTGGCGGCTTCGATAGCCAGGTTGATCGAGTCAGGCACTCCGCCGTCCGAGATAGCGGTGCTCTACCGGGTCAACGCGCAATCCGAGATCTACGAAGAGGCGTTGACCGAGGCCGGTATCGCGTATCAGGTTCGCGGTGGCGAAGGGTTTTTCAATCGGCAGGAGGTCAAGCAGGCGCTGCTGGCACTGCAACGTGCGGCTGAGCGAGGCGCGGAGGGCCCAGTGCCCGAGGTGGTCCGCGGCGTCCTGGAACCATTGGGGCTCACCGCCGAACAACCGGTCGGCACCCGGGCCCGCGATCGCTGGGAAGCGCTGACCGCACTGGCCGAACTGGTCGACGACGAAGTGGCGCAGCGTCCAGAGTTGGAACTTCCGGGGCTGCTGGCCGAGCTCCGGCTGCGGGCCGACGCGCGGCACCCACCTGTCGTGCAGGGTGTCACGCTGGCCTCACTGCACGCCGCCAAAGGACTCGAGTGGGACGCGGTGTTCATAGTCGGTTTGGCCGACGGCACGCTACCCATCTCGCACGCCGTGGCGCACGGCCCCGACAGCGAGCCTGTCGAGGAAGAGCGCCGACTGCTCTACGTCGGAATCACCAGAGCCCGAGTGTATTTGGCGCTCAGCTGGGCCCTGTCGCGCAACCCCGGCGGACGTCAGAGCCGCAAGCCGTCGCGATTCCTCAACGGTATCGCCCCACAGACACGTGCGGATCCGGCACCAAGTCGATCCCGGCGCAACAAGGGCGCCGCGACCCGTTGCCGGATCTGCAACAGCGAGCTGAGCACTCCGGCAGCCGTCATGCTGCGCCGGTGTGAGACATGTGCCACCGACGTCGACGAGGAGTTGCTGCTGCAACTCAAAGCCTGGCGGCTGAATACCGCGAAGGAGCAGAATGTGCCCGCCTATGTCGTCTTCAGCGATAACACACTGATCGCGATCGCCGAAATGCTGCCCGGTGACGATGCGGCCCTAATCGCGATTCCGGGTATCGGCGCACGCAAGCTCGAGCAGTACGGGCCCGATGTCCTGGAGTTGGTTCGCGGCCGCTGAAGGGCAAACCTGCAGGTCAGAAAATTGGTTGTCACTGGCGGCTGTTACCGTTTAGCCTCAGGAAGCATGTTGCTGGCTGGAACCATGGCTGGCATGCGGCCGGGCAATACGAGAGGAGGGTGGCCAGGGTGATCTACAACAAGATCTACAACGACGTACTCGGTGTAGGCGTGGCTGGCGCGACCGTGCGAACCTCCCATGCCGCCCACGCCGGCGCGCCGACGGCTGCTGCGAGGCGTCATGTCGCCGCCGCGACTGACGCGTCCTTAGGACCCGGGGTCCACCTAAAGGGCAAGGTAAGCGCTACGTAACCAGCCCGATTTTCGCCAGATGGCCACGGACCCGAAGTCACAAGGATCCGTGGCCATAGTTATAGGGTCGACAGCCCGCAACCTGGTCCGGATCACTGAAGAAGGACAGCCACCAGACCAGGAAGCAGGTGAACAGGACATGTCGGCACCGACAGTCCCTAGACAGACGCTGCCGGAGTTGCCGTGTCATGTCGGCGATCCCGACCTGTGGTTCGCCGACACCCCAGCTGACCTCGAGCGTGCCAAGCAGCTCTGCGCGAGCTGCCCGATCCGTCGCCAATGCCTGGCGGCAGCCCTGGAACGGGCCGAACCGTGGGGTGTGTGGGGCGGTGAGATTTTCGAGCGAGGCTCGATCGTGAGTTACAAACGTCCGCGTGGACGTCCACGCAAAAGCCGCAAAGACGACGTCGCCGCTTGAGCCGCGAAAGTGCAACAGCCGACGTATTTCTCGGGAGACGACGTCGGGGGTTGCACTCTGGCGGATCGGCCGGCCAGCTCTTGCTAGACGGCGGCCGTATCAGGCTCGGCGAAACCCGGGATCAGCTCCTCGGATAGTGCTTTGATCGGCACGTGCGCATCCAACTGGCAGAGGATCGCGGCCACCGACGCGATGACGCGCATCGGAATCACGAGCTTGGCCGGCAGGTCCATTTGCCGCGCCGTCCTGATCTGCGAGACCGACCGGTCGAGCTGAACTGCGGTCATTTTCTGCAGCCATTTGCGGGTGTAGTGGAAGATCTCGACCTCGATGGGCTCGACATACTGGCGCAGCATCTCGTCGATGTCGCGCACGGACACCTGCTGGCCCCGTTGGATGAACCCGACTTTCTCCATGGTCGGCAGTAGCAGGTCATAGTTCTTCTCGCGAGCCAGCCGAATTGTCATCCCGAGCTCTATGGGAAGGCCGCCGGGCAGCGGCGCCACGGCGCCGAAGTCGATGACGCCCATCCTTTCGCCGGGCAGCAGCATGAAGTTTCCCGGGTGGGCGTCGCCGTGCAGCATCTCCAACCGGCGCGGCGCGTCGAAGGTGAGCTCTAGCAGTCGCGTACCAATCAGGTCGCGCTGCTCGGGTGTGCCGTTGCGGATGATCTCCGCCATCGGCACGCCCTGCATCCACTCTTGGACCACCACCTTGGGCGCACTGGCCACAACACGCGGCACCGCGAAGTGCGGGTGATCGTGATATGCCTTGGCGAACTTACGCTGGTTGTCGGCCTCCAGCCGGTAGTCGAGTTCCATCTCGGTGCGCTCGATCAGTTCGTCTACCACG
>JBEKNM010000302.1:0-5844 GCA_049522835.1 Mycobacterium sp. | reverse complement strand
GGGAGTTCTGGTCGAACACCAAGCCCAACGGCGCGAGCACGCGAAGCGAGACATCCGCCACCTCTTCGCTGAGGTCGCACACCAGCACCGATCGCCACGGCGTGATCACCAGCGGGGCCTCGATCGCGGCGAGGTACTCGGCGACGCGTGCGGGCAAGACCCCCAGCGGCACCGCGGCGCCCAGCGCGACCCGGCCGTCTTCCTGGCTTATCCAGCCCACTGCTGGTTTGGTAACGGCGGGAAACGGCGTGGCACTCAGCTCGACGCCGGGAATCAGACACTGAACGTCATCCAATTCGTTGACACGCCACGCCTGTCCGCGTGTCTCGATGAACCGCACGGCGACTGCGACCAGTGTCTTGACCACGTCGTCCACAGCCAGCCGGACAGCGGTGTCGCGCCCCGTGAGCAGCAGCGCACAGCCATCCTCGTCGACGTGCACGCCGACATCGGCACCCAGGCCGGACACGTCGGCGCGGCCATCATCGAGGCTGAACCAGAACCGGCCTCCCAGGTCCGCAAGTCTGGGCTCGGCGCAGATCGCCGCGTCCAGCCCGCGCACCCATCCCCGCACGTCGGCGCGTCCGCCGACGCGGCCGGACAGCGGCGACGCGACGATGTTGCGTACGCGCTCGTGCGTCGCCGACGGCAACAGCCCGGCGTTGGCGATTGCCTCGGCAGCCGCCGTCACGTCAGTGATCGCGCGCAATTGCACGTTGCCACGTGCGGTTAGCTCCAGCGTTCCCGAGCCGAACCCGCTCGAGACGCTCGACAGTGCCGACAGCTGGGCGGCGGTGATCATGCCGCCGGGCAGCCGGACCCGCACCAGCGCGCCGTCGGCGGCCTGGTGCACCTGCAACGCACCCGGGCAGGTGTCGGTGTCGCGGCCTCTGACCACCAACTCACCGTACGGCTCCGCCGCGCTGTCCGACACTGGGAAAGGGCTTGGCAGGAGTTTGGCAGGAGTAAGGTATGAAACTCCATATTTTTTGCTAGTGCAGGTCGCAGAAACGGTACCGTCTGGTCAAAACGTGGCCAGGGAGGTTCGGCGTTTGGTGCAAACGGAGTACGCGGCGAAGTGGCCGATGGTCGCCCGCGACGTCGAGCTGGGTCAGGCACTGGCGGCTTTCGATACCGGCGCGCAGCTTCGCGGTGTCGCCCTCGTGGGCGAGAGCGGGGTCGGCAAGTCGACACTTGCGCGCACCCTTGCCGAGAACCTGGCCTCCAGTAATCACACCGTGCGATTCGTGTTGGGCACCGAGACCGGTAGGGCGATTCCGCTGGGAGCCTTCTATCGCTCGGTGACCGTCGACGCGACGCATGAGCCCGCCGTGATGCTGGCTGCCGCTCATCACAGGCTGGAGCGGGAAGAGAACCTGGTCATCGTCGTCGATGACGCCCAGCTGCTGGATCCGCTGTCGGCGACCTTGGTGCACCAGCTCGCCGTCAGCGGCAAAACCCGGCTGATCGTGGTGGTCCGAACTGGGGACCCGCCGCTCGACGCGGTGACGTCGCTGTGGAAAGAACGGCTGCTGCTACCGCTGAGCATCAAGCCGTTCACCAAGGAACAAATCGGTGAACTGGCCCGAGTCGTTCTCGGTGGCGCGGTGGACAGCCGGCTCATCGACGAACTGCACTACCGAACCGCGGGCAATCCACTGCTGCTTCGCGGCCTGATGAGCGCCGGTCGGGAGAGCGGAGTGCTTGCGCAGACGGGCACGGGCTGGCAATTGCATGGTCCGCTGCGTGGCGACGATGAACTTTATGGACTGGTGGAGTTCCGACTGCAGTCGTTGGCGCCCAAGGAGTTAGAGGTCATCGAGGTCATCGCTACCGCGGAAGTTCTGGATTGGCGCGTTTTGCAGTCGGTCTGCGACGCCGACGCAGTCGCGCGCCTGGAGCGCCGGGGTTTGATCCAGTTCGTCGCCGACGGGGCACAGACCGTGGCGCGGCTGAACCACCCGGTGATCGGTGAAGCCGCAATTCGCCGAGCCGGCGTCGTGCGGACACGAAAGATGAATACCTTACTAGCGCAACAACTTCAGCAGAATTCCGATGTGGGCATGCCCCACGTGGATGTGCGCACCCGGATTCAGCTGGCCCAATTCATGATGCAGAGCGACCTTCCGCCGGACCTCGATGTGATCGTCGATGCTGCGGCGAGCGCAGTCACCATGTCGAACATTGTCTACGGCGAGAAATTGGCCCGCTTTGCGTTCGACCGCGGTGGCGGCCTGCCGGCGGCGATCGTGCTTGCCGAGGCGCTGAGTTGGCAGGGACGCGGTGACGAGGCCGAAGCCGTGTTGGGGTCCTCCGATCCCGACGGTGCCGACGAATTGCTGATGGTGCGATGGGGCTGTCTGCGTGCCGCGAACCTGTTCTGGGGCTGCGCTGGCCGAGTCGATGCGGCACGGGCGGTGCTCGCAAACGTCAAAGACCGCGTCGATTCCGACGCCATGCTTGGTTTGGCATCGTCCATGGAGGTGTCGTTCGCGTTCTTCTCCGGCGACCTGTCGAAGGCCATTACGACGGGGTTGGCTGTGTGCGCGTCGGAGGCGGGACCGCCCGCGGCGGTATGGGCAGCCATGTCAACCTCTTGGGCGCTAGCGTTGTCCGGGCATTTCCCGGAATGTCATCGCATAGCCGATGCAGGTTTTCGGGCGGCGGCACTCGGCGACTCCGGGCCCCAACGGTTTTCCATCGGGCTGGCGGAGGTCATGGCGCTGACGGCCTCCGGTGATCTGCCAGGAGCCGATCTGGTGGGGGAACGCTACGCGGTCCTGGCCGCCGGTGTGCGCGAGGCGGAAGCAATCGTGAAAGCGGTGGTGGGCGTGACCAACCTAGCCCGCGGTGCACTGGGCCCGGCTAGCGAGGCATTGCACGATTCGGTGGCAGCGATGTTGACGGGTTTTCCGTCTGGCTGGTTGATGCTGGTTTCGGCATTGTTGGCGCAAGCCGAAGCCGGACAGCGACATTCCGATGTCGCGGCATCGGCGCTGAAGCTTTCCGAGGACGCCAATGGACCGCACGTCGCAGTGTTCCTGCCGGAACTGGAGCTCGGTCGCGCCTGGGTGAAGGCATCCGGAGGCCAAACGAGTTCCGCGCGGCGGCACGCGATACGCGCTGCGGAGATCGCACGACAATCCGGGATGGGTGCTGTCCAGATGCGCGCGCTGCATACCGCCGTTCGTTTCGGCGATCGATCGCAGGCCGCGAGGTTGGCCGAGCTTGCCCGCACCCTCGATGCCCCGCTTCCCGAGGCGATCGCGGTGCACGCGCGCGCCCTGGCCGACCACGACGGCCATCTGCTCGACGAGGTTGCCGACCGGTTTTCGGGCATCGGAGCGATGGCACTGGCCGCAGATGCGGCAGCTCAGGCCGCGCGCGAGCATGCCCGGGCGGGTGCGCGCGCCCAGGAATTGGAATCGTCGGCACGGGCGCATTGGCTGGCTGCCAAGTTCGGGCTGCACTCGCCTGCGATCGATGCCGCCGTGGAGCCCTTGCCCATCACCGACCGCGAACGCGAGATCGCGGCGATGGTTTCGGCTGGATTGTCCAATCGTGAGATTGCCGATCGCCTGTCTATCTCGGTGCGGACCGTGGACGGACATCTCTACCGCATCTTTGCCAAGCTCGACATCCAAAGCCGTGACCAGCTCGCTCGCCTGGTAATGGTGAGTGGGTCGGGCGCATAGAAGTAGCGTCCGCGTATGCCCTCTGACGTTGTTCAGATTGTCTGCGACTACCGGACATGCGAGTTCACCACGTTAAGCAATGGTTCGCCGCAAACTTGGCCGGTAAGTCCGTTGTTGCTCAAGGATGGTCGTTTCCTGATTGCGACGAATATCGGCCTTCCGCAAAAGGCGTTGAATGTCCGGCGCAATCCGAAGGTGAGCTTGCTGTTCTCTGATCCGACCGGATCGGGCATCACTGTGCCGGGCGCCATTCTGATTCAGGGTGATGCCACTGCAGAGGATCGCATCGTGGCTGACGTCTCGTCAGAACCCGACCTTGCTGCGCTGGCCGAAACGGTATTCGCCCGCCAGCCCGCAGGCTCCTCCTTCATGATTTCCCAACTTGGACGGCGGCTGTTTCCCTATTACGGCATGCGCCTTCTCATCCATGTGACAGCGCGCCGCGCCTACTGGTGGCCAACCCGCGATTTCACCGGGCCTCCTCAGCAGATCGAAATCAAGGAGCTGCAGGGTGTGGTCTGAAGCGGCCAAAGAGCTTGCCAAGTTCCGGGAAGCGGTTTTGACCGCACTCGACCCCGCTGGCTATCCCGTCAGCGTGCGCCAAATGGCGCCGCGTTACGACCCGGCAACTGGCGAGTTCACTGTCGCGTGGCCATCGGGTCTTTCTGTCGCCGAAGGACCGGCGACCGTCCTGTGCCACTCTCACGACGAGGAGCTGTGGAACATCAACCAAATGCAAATCAAAGGCCGCCTCGAGCGTCGGGCTGATCAGTGGATATTCACCAGCACTGACTTCCGGCAGCCGCCGGGTTCGCAGTTAGGTGTCTTGTGGCGCCTGGCTCACGATATGCGAAGAGCGGGGAGACGCTACCTCGACCGTCGTGGTCTGGAAATGCCAACGGTCAACTGGAAAGCCCTCCAGGCGCTTCGTCGCAGCACTCCAACAAAAAACGGGTAGCCGCTTACTCTAGGTGGCCGCCCTTGCCGCGCTGGACACTGCGGGCAGTCAGTTTTCGGCGACGTCAAGGATCCCATGGAGAAGCGCGGTGATCATGCGGTGGTGCTCGGCGCCAGTATGGCCGGCCTGCTGGCTGCCCGCGTGTTGGCCGACTTCTATGACCGGGTGACGGTGGTCGAGCGAGATAGGTTGTCTGCCGATCCGGTGGACCGGCGAGGCGTGCCGCAGAGCAGGCTGATCCACGCCATCCAAGCTCGCGGCATACAGATCCTCGACGAACTGTTCCCCGGATTTGTGGACGAACTCACCGCTATGGGCGTCGAGAGCTGGGAAGGGGACCTATCGACGCTGCACTTCGCCTTTGGCGGACATCAAACGGTGTGCTCGGGCAGGGCACCGAATCCACCAGTGATCTATTGTCCGAGCCGGCCAGTCCTCGAATGGAATGTGCGCCGGCGGGTGAAGGCGATTACGAACGTGGTGTTCCTCGAAGGCCGCGACGTGGTTGGCCTGACGGTGACACCGGATCGTGACCGTGTCACCGGGGCGTGGGTGACAGACCGCGCCACCGACCGCAAGAGGACGCTGAGGGCCGATCTCGTCGTCGACGCGACCGGCCGGGGATCCCGGACGCCGGTGTTCCTCGAGGAACTCGGCTACGGCCGTCCCCCGGAGGACGAGTTGGTGGGGCACTTCGCCTGCGCCTGTCAACTTTTGCGCATCGCGCCCGGCACGATCGAGGAGCACTTGATTGCCCTGTCCCCCGAGCCGGGACGGCCGAAGATGTTCGCGATGAGGGGGTACGAAAAGGACACTTGGATGGTCGGTGTCGGTACCATGGCCGGACTTGAGCAACCGAGCGGGCGCGCCGACATGCTCAGGTTCGCAGCCGATTTCGTTCCGGCTCGTGTGCTGGAAGCGATTCGAACGGCCGAGCGGCTGGGGGACGTAGTACTACACCATCGGGTCCCGTCCAACCGGTGGCGACGTTACGACAAGATGCGCCGGAGACCTGATGGTCTGCTGGTCGTCGGCGACGCTGTTTGTAGCTTCAACCCCATCTACGGGCGAGGCATGACGGTCGCGGCAATCGAGGCGACGGTGCTGCGTGATTGTCTGCGCCGCGGGGATCGCAGCCTGACACGACGCTTCTTCCGCCTCTCGGCCAGGAAAGTACGAGTG
Organism: Mycobacterium sp.; assembly: GCA_049522835.1. Classification (GTDB taxonomy): domain Bacteria; phylum Actinomycetota; class Actinomycetes; order Mycobacteriales; family Mycobacteriaceae; genus Mycobacterium. Next base: position 9 of record JBEKNM010000302.1, on the reverse strand, counting down.
GCCTGGCAG
>JBEKNM010000301.1:0-6947 GCA_049522835.1 Mycobacterium sp. | reverse complement strand
CCCGTTGGCGCCGTTGCCAATCAGCGGGCGGCCGGTCAGCGCCAGGCTGGGCCCATTGATCGCGGCGAGCAGATCCTGCTGTACCGTCTGCACCGGATTGGCGGTAAACGCCGCAGCATTGGCCGCCTCCGCGCTGACATAGGATCCCGCACCCGCGGTCAACGCCTGCACAAACTGCTCATGAAACGCCGCCGCCCGCGCACCGAGTGCCTGAAAGCCCTGACCGTGGTCGGAGAACACCGCCGCAATGGCCGCCGACACCTCATCCTCGGCCGCGGCGAGAATCCCCGTCGTCGGGGCCGCCGCGGCTGACTTGGCCGCATTGAGTGTCGAACCGATACTCGCCAGATCTGTTGCCGCCGCCGTCACCAGTTCCGGCGTCGCGATCACGAACGACATGGGACACCTCCCACCACGTCATGACCGATGCGTCGTGGCGACCCGGAATCACCTGGCCTGCACTGGTCATGCGCAGATTCGAATCGTATCGCGTCAGGGGCAACCGATACAGGATCTTTGAGGCCGGCTGCAGATCCCTCGACGTCAAGGCCTCCACGCTCGACGAGGCCGCCGACAACGTCCTGAGCGCAGCCGCCACCACCGGCCTGCTCAAGCCGATGCGCCTGCTCGTGCAAACCACCGCCGACTTCACCGCCGAGACCGAACACCCAGCACCGATGAACCTCGACCTGATCGGCATCACCGAAATCGCCCGCGCACTCGGCGTCTCCCACCAGCGCGCCGGCCAGCTCGCCGACGACCAGGACTTCCTGGCACCGGTCGTCCAGCCAGCGTCAGAACGTCTCCATAACCGGGCCTCAGTCAAGGCCTTCCACGAACCCTGGGCCGCCACGCGCAACCCCCGTGGAGGCCGACGCCGCCGCCAGCCCAGCGCCTAGTAGAGACTGCTTTGGGTGGTGTTGTTCACCCTCATCGGGCGCAACCTTTGCGTGGTCGGCGTGGTGAATGCACCATCCTCAAGCTTTTGACGTCCGCTGCCCGCTCGGGCCAAAGCCAGGCGCAGGTGCTGCGCGGCGACGCCGGCATCAGCAAGACGATGTTGCTTGACGAATATGCCGCTCGGTAAACAGGGACACCTCACGTGGGGTTACTCGAAGATTGTCTGCCCGACGCCGCCGGGGAGGTTCGAGATGTAGATCGGCTCCTGCGCGAAGGGGAAGAACCCGGTGTTCATCAGGCCGCTCGATATCACCGTTGGGCCCACCGCGTTCGGCCCGGTGTCGATCGTGTACAGCAGCGTCGTGCCGTTGGGGGCGAAGACCTGAATGGTTGCATTCGCTGGCAAGGTTGAGGAGCCCAGGACGGATGACGGGATGGTTCCCAACACACCGCCGGAATCGATCGTCGAGGAAACGGCTTGGATAGGCCCGTTATTGACCCGTACGTCCAGGGTGGTAATCGGCGCTCCGGTAAGCGTGGCTAGGGGGGTTCCCGCCGGGGGGGGACCGAACTGCAAAAAAGGCGAAGCCCCCATTTCGTTGATGAGCACACCCTGACCGAGGTTGCCCGGCAAGGCCTGGGTCGCGACGCTGGGGCCGGGGCCCCCCGCATTCGGCCCGACACCCAAAACGCCACTTGCACCGTCGGCCGCAAAGAAGGACTGGAACGTCAAGCCGTTGGTTAGCGCGGACTGGATGGATGTCGGGAATGCGAAAAACTCAACGTCAACGGCGGTCGGCGAGGTGGCGAGTCCGCCCCCGAAATTCACCGGCGCGTTATACGTGACGAAAAGATAGTCCAATCCCCCGCTGAAACCGCCAATACCAATCCCGCGGGGGATGCCGAGCTGGAGTACCCCTAATACTCCCCCGACGTTTTGGAATGGGATAACAAGACCCGTGGATCCGGTGTCAACCAGCAGGGGCACCGGGGATCCGCCTCCAACCGAGGCGTTCACTATTGGCTCGGTGCCGCCGACGATCGTCAGCGGGACTCTCCCGGTCGACGATCCATTAAGGCTGACAGCGGCCCCAGTGCTGATCAGCGGACGCCCCAACAGGAACTCGGTGGGTGCGTTGATCAGGTTCAGCAGTTCGCCCTGCACCGTTTGCAGCAGCGGCGGCAACGACGACGCAGCCGCCACCGTCTGCAACGGCGCCGCAGCCGCCGCCACCGCCTGCAACGGCGACGCGTTCGCCGCCTCCGCGGCCAGATACGATCCAGCCCCCGCACTCAGCGCCTGCACAAACTGCTGATGAAACGCGCTGGCCTGGGCGCTGAGCGCCTGAAACTCCTGACCGTACCCGGCGAACAGCGCCGTCACGGCCGCCGACACCTCATCAGCGCCAGCAGCCGCAATCCCGGTGGTCGGAACGGCGGCCGCCGCATGCGCCGCATCCAGCGCCGAACCGATGCTCTCCACATTTGCTGCCGCCGACTGCACCAACTCGGGAGCCACGACCAGAAGTGACATGCCGCCTCCCTCCGCGTCAATCACCGATCCGTATGAGCATAAAGTCTATCCACGGCCTGGTCTTCGACGCCGACCGCGGCACCGACCACGCCGGCACGCTCGTGCACGCCCAGCATACGAGGTAGGAGTCGGCTCGGGAGGCCGTTTACATCAGCCCGTTGATCCCGTTGGCGCCCAACAGCACACCCGCGGCGCCCCGACCCCGACGATGCCCGGACTGCCGGGGTTGCCGGTAGTGCCTGTGCCGCCGATGACGGTGCCGCCGCTGCCGCCTTGGCTGCCGGCACCCCCGCTGCCGCCGGTACCGCCGTAGCGAGGCAATAAAAAACCCGCTCCGATGCTGGTCAGAGCGGGTTTTATTCGGTCGGGCTGACAGGATTTGAACCTGCGACCACTTGACCCCCAGGAAGTAGCGGTAGCGCGTTTTCCCAGGTCGTCGGCGGTTTTCGCTGCCAGGGCGTGGTGTGTGACGTTCACTGACGTGCAGGTCGTTCGGCATCGCGGATGACGTGTGGTCCCTGGGTGGTCCCCAGTGCTGACCGCAACCCTTACTAGCCCTGTACGCACATTCACCGTACAATGAAGTGATCGACAGCTGCGAGCAGAGATGACTGAGGGAAGATGGAGGTGTCGCTGTGGCAGTCAAAACGAAGCGCATCGAGCTTCGCGCGGAGCAAGCGACCTTGGACCGCATCCAGCGCGCCGCCAACCTTGTCCATGAGCAGACGTCGGAGTTCGTGCGGAAAGCTGCGATGCAACGGGCTGAAGACATCCTGCGACAAGAGCTCGTAACGGCAATGGAGCCCGAACAGTTCGACAAACTGATGTCCTCGCTCGATGCTGCTGACGACGCGCCGCGGCTGGCGGCAGCCGCACGCAAACCAGCGGTTTTCACAAGGCGTTGAACAGTGTTCGAGTCCGCGCGACTCACTGACGCCCACACGCTGGAAGGAATCGACTGCGGTAAGGAGTCGCTGAATACCTGGCTCATCGCCCATGCCCGTCGCGCGGACAGCAGCGGGGTCGCGCACGTCTACGTGTGGACCCCACTCGGCGAACAGAAAGTCAGCGCCTATTTCGCCATCTGCCCCACCGAAGTAGTACGCAACGACGACGGCGTCTCGGGATCCATGGCCGGCGGCTATTCCCGCATACCCGGATACTTGATTACCCGCCTGGCGATCGACACGTCGCTGCGGGGTCAGGGATATGGCGAGCAGCTGCTCCTCGACGCACTAGGCAAAGCCGTCGCCGCATCGGAAATCGGCGGCGGCCGGCTCATCGTCGTTGATGCCATAGACGACGCGGCACAATCCTTCTACGAGCACTACCACTTCGTTCCCGTCAGGAACCGCGAGCGTCGTCTGGTCATGAAGGTGTCCACAGCGGCGAAAGCGCTCGGGGAGCGCTGGCGGGAGTAGACCCTTCCGCCGAAGAATGTGCTGCACAAAGGAGTTGACCGTTAGCGGTGTCGAGAGTTTCCCTGGCGAGTTGGACACGCTGCGTGCCGACAATGTGCGTTTGCGTCGTCTTCTTCAGTTGAGTGAGGAACAGGCACGCGCAGCCGCCAGTGACCAGGCGACGCTGACGGGGGCGCCGGCCTCACCGGTGGCAATGGGCTCCAGCTCCGCCGATAAGGTGCGGCTCTTCTTCGAGTTGTTCCGCTGTCGCGCCGATGTTTACGCGCTGCGCTGGGAGAATCGTCGAGATGGCCGTTCAGGTTGGATGCCGGCGATCAAGGGCTATTGGCGCAAGGGTATGAATCGGGCCGACGCACCCAGACGCGCTCATACCATGCACATCGCCGGAATCCGGCCCCACAGGCGACCTCAGTTGCGACCCAGCCCCAACTCAGCCAGAAGGCGTACTCGGCCGCGAACGGCTTGTGCCGCTTCGGTCTAACGCGGGTCGCGTAGCGTCTGATCGGCGCGTCCATGGGCTGGCCGGAGCGCCAACGTCGGTAGTGTGAGCTGCACCAGCGACGCGAGTACGCTCGCCGGGCAGCGCAGGTGGACACCTCGACTGTCCGGCATGGAGGTCGCCCAACCGATCAACTCGGGAGCAGTCCGTGTGTCTTCTCCCGCCGACCGCGAAGAGAGATGAACCGTGAGCATGGCATATTTGGCGCAACCCGAGCAGCAGCAACAACTGGAATGGCTCGACGGCGGCACACTGGCAATGCTGCTTGACGGCAAGGCCACCGACGGCCAGTTGATGATCGGACGCTTCGATGTCAGCGAAGGCGAAGCGCCGCCCTACCATAAACACACTCGGGAGGACGAGGTGTTCATGCTGATCCGGGGCACCGCGCTGGTCTGGTACGACGACCATCAGATGGAGCTGTCCGAGGGTGGCATCGTCTTCTTGCCCAAGAACATTCCGCACGCATACCGCATCACTTCCAAGACAGCGGATCTGCTCATGATCAACACACCGGCGGGAATCGAAGGCATGTTCCGCTATGCCGGTCGCGACAAGGCAACGCCGCGCCCGGAGGGCTTTGAAATCTCGCCGGAGCGTATGGCCGAGGGAGCGGAAAAGTTCGGACAGATCATCTTGGGTCCCCCGCGCTGACCCCAGATCAACACGGATCACCCGCGCTGAGGGTGTGGCTCCAACTCATTGGTAGTCAGGGGCGCGGTGTCCGCAGTGCGGATCCGTTTCCCCATCCCCCTTATCTGTGTTGGGGACCCCCGTAAAGGTGGATCCGATTGGTTGTTTCATCGTTGTTTGATCTCGCTCCGCTCCGTGTTGAGGGCGGTGGACCGCAAGTCGGGGTCGAGGTGGAGCGCCCGCAGCGCAGCGAGGACGAACGACCTCGAGGCCGATGAGGATCCGCCGCATACTGGGTCAGCGCGGAGTTGGAGCAAAGATGTTGCGGTTCAAGTCATGTGGCGCCTCTGCGAGTGCTGAAGGGCCGAAGAGAGCAAGCGTGGCGTGCCGGCGCCCAGCCTTATCTGGGTCCACGGACGACGGTCCGGCGACATGATGATGGATGGGGTGCCCGGCGTGCGGGCTGGTGATGGGTGCGGCCGCTCATTCTTTCCAGGGCGTCCACCCAAACGGCGGGTGGCGGCAGGGAGTTTATCGGAGCTGACCGCGGGCATCAATTGATTTATGGGCAAGGCACGCACAGCTGGCATCTCAGGCGGCCTCCCGGACGGATTGGGGTGGGCTTAGCGCGGCATCACCGAGTCCACGCAGCGTGTGATAGCAGCGACGCAAGATTTTGCGCTCGACCGCCAGGGTCGGGTTCTTACCATTGTGGCCGTCGTGCTTGACCGCCAACTGGTGGTAGTAGTCGTAATCGGGGGAACCGCGCCGAGCCGCGCACCTGGCCGCCTCGAAGGTGGCCCAACGCAGCTCGGGCGAGCCTTGCCGGGACAGATGCCCGGATGAGCGTTTGGCATCCGAGGAATACACGGTGACGTCCATGCCCGCGAAGCGCACCAGCTGATCAGAGCTGGAAAACCGGCGTGCATCACCGATCTCGGCCCAGATGATCGCCGCGCATAACCACCCGATGCCATAGTGGCGGGCCTGCAGCGCCTGACAACCACGCTGGTATCGAGCGAAGGTCACCAATTGTGCTCGCAGCGGCACAATCTCAGCACCGAGTGCATCAACGCGCCGCAGCGCCGTGTCCACATACTGGCGTCCCACCCCCGACAACTGCGCACCAGCGAGCGCGTCGCGACCCGCTACCGACAGTAATGCGGTGACCGGCGGGCAGCCCTGATGGAACAACTGGGCATGGATGCGCTGCTGCCAGGCGCGGCGCTCTTCCATCAGCGCGCAATACAACCGGCCCAAGGTGCGAACCTCCACCACATGCGCCGGCGGGATCCACGACTCGGGGAACCGGCCCTCCACCAACAGCGTTCGCAAAAGCCGCGCATCGGCACGGTCGGTCTTGGCCCGCTTCTTGGGCCCCCGCAACCCCGCGATCTCGGCCGGATCCCCCAAATGCGCCACCACCCCCGCGGTGGCCAGCTCCTCGACCACATACCGCCACCCGGTGCAGCCCTCCAGCCCAAACTCCGCGTCCCCGCTCGGGCAGTGCTTGCCCAGCCAACCCCGCAGCGTCTTGCGTGTCGCTGGCCGAATCTCACCCCAGTGCACCAAGCCGTCGTCGTCCACGTAATCAAACGTGATCTGCTTCCGGTGCACGTCAAACCCGCCTACCATCGTCATCAGTGGGACCTCCTCAAGCTCCCGAAAAATTTCTCTGACGCCCATACCAACGAGCGTCTGAGCTGAGGGGGTCCCCATCACATGTCATCTTTCAATCCGTGCGTGCGGTTTTCCCGCACACGGCTTACCGATGATCTTCTTGACATGGTTACGCTGCCTTCGGATAGCAGATGGTGCCGCGCAGGCGATGCAGGCCGTGCCCGTAAACCACTCTTCAGTCCACTGATCGGCCTGACCGGCACGCAGATTGCGGCCCCGCTTCTTAACCATCAAGCGGAACAACCGCCACACCACGTAGCTGTCGACCTGCCCGAACTTG
>JBEKNM010000300.1:0-5844 GCA_049522835.1 Mycobacterium sp. | reverse complement strand
GACCGGGCGCGGCAACTATGGGCGGAGGCCAATGCGATCTCGGTGTGGAGCGGCCAGTATGCGATCGCTTACAACGCCGACGGGGGCCATCAGGAGTGGGTAGACGCGGTGGCCAACAGCATCAAGAACGTCCTGGGTATCGACGCTGTTGGCGCGCCGCAGCCAACCTTCGCCGGATTCCGCACCCAGATCACCAACCGCACCATCACAACCGCATTCCGCGCCGCGTGGCAGGGTGACTATCCGTCGATGGTCGAGTTCCTCGCCCCGCTGTTTGCCACCGGGGCGGGTTCCAACGACGTCGGCTACTCCAACCGGGAGTTCGACGCCGCCTTGGTGGCAGCCGAAGCGGCCCCCACCCTGCAGCAATCTGATGCGCTGGCCAACAACGCACAGCGAATCCTGTTGCACGACATGCCTGTTGTTCCGCTCTGGGACAACATCAGCGTGGTCGGATGGTCGACGGAGGTCAGCAGGGTCACCGTCGCCTGGAACGGTCTGCCTGACTACGAGAACATCGTGAAGGCCTGACATGGGCTGGTATATCGCGCGCCGAATCGCCATTATGGTGCCCGTTTTCCTCGGGGCCACGTTGCTGATCTACGGCATGGTCTTCCTGCTGCCCGGTGACCCGGTGGCAGCAATGGCCGGCGATCGGCCTCTAACTCCCGCGGTGGCTGCGCAGTTGCGTGCTCGTTACCACCTCGACGACCCGTTCTTCCTGCAGTACCTGCGTTACCTGGGCGGCGTTCTGCACGGCGACCTGGGTCGCGCTTATTCCGGGCTACCGGTCAGTGACGTTCTGGCGCACGCGTTTCCGGTCACAATCAGGCTGGGATTGATCGCGTTGGTCGTGGAGGCGGTGTTTGGAATCGGATTCGGCGTGGTCGCCGGCCTGCGCCAGGGGGGAATCTTCGATTCCACGGTGCTCATCACCGGGCTTGTCATCATCGCAATCCCGGTATTCGTGCTGGGCTTCTTGGCTCAGTTCCTGTTTGGGGTTCGGCTGGGGATCGCACCCGTCACAGTTGGTGAAAGAGCGACCTTCACGCGTCTGCTGTTGCCCGGGATTGTGCTGGGCTCAGTGTCGTTCGCCTACGTGGTGCGGTTGACCCGATCCGCGGTGGCCGCCAATGCGCACGCCGATTATGTCAGCACCGCGACCGCCAAAGGGCTGTCACGGCCGCGGGTGGTGACGGTGCACATTCTGCGCAACTCGCTGATACCGGTGGTGACCTTCCTCGGCGCCGATTTGGGGGCGTTGATGGGCGGAGCTATGGTGACCGAGGGCATCTTCAACATCCACGGCGTCGGCGGCGTGCTGTATCAGGCTGTCACCAGGCAGGAGACGCCGACGGTGGTGTCGGTAGTGACGGTGCTGGTGCTGATCTATCTGATCACCAATTTGTTGGTGGACCTGCTGTACGCGGCCCTGGACCCGCGGATCCGTTATGGGTGAGGCGCGCAACGGTTTCTGGCACGACACCTGGCGCGAACTACGCAAGCGTCCGAAGTTCGTCGTCGCCGCCGTGCTGATCCTTTTCGTTCTTGCTGTCGCGGCCTTTCCAGCGTTGTTTTCCGGCGCCGACCCAACCTATGCCGATCCCAGCCAGAGTCTGCTCGGACCGTCGGCGACGCACTGGTTTGGCACCGACCTGCAGGGTCACGACATCTACGCGCGCACCGTCTACGGCGCCCGGGCCTCGGTCACCGTGGGGCTGGGCGCCAGCCTCGTCGTGTTCGTCGTCGGCGGCGCGTTGGGCGCGGTCGCCGGCTTCTACGGGGGCTGGGTCGACGCGGTCGTCTCCCGTATCACCGATGTGTTCTTTGGCTTGCCGCTGCTGTTGGCCGCCATCGTGGTCATGCAGGTCATGCAGCACCGCACGGTTTGGACAGTGATCACCTTCCTGGCCTTGTTCGGCTGGCCGCAGGTCGCCAGGATCGCTCGCGGTGCGGTGATCGAGGTGCGGGCCAGCGATTTTGTGCTTGCGGCTAAAGCATTGGGGTTGAGTAGATTTCAGATTCTGCTACGACACGCGCTGCCGAACGCGTTGGGCCCGGTGATCGCGGTGGCCACCATCGCCCTCGGCCTATTCATAGTCACCGAAGCCACGCTGTCCTACCTCGGCGTCGGACTGCCGACGTCGGTGGTGTCTTGGGGTGGCGATATCAACCTCGCGCAGACGCGACTGCGGTCAGGCTCACCCATATTGTTCTATCCCGCGGGTGCACTGGCGATCACGGTGCTGGCCTTCATGATGATGGGTGATGCCTTGCGCGATGCCCTGGATCCGGCGTCACGGGCATGGCGGGCATGAGCGCCGCACAGTCGCGGCTGCTGTCGGTCGAGGGCCTCGAAGTCAGATTCGGCAACCACGAACCCGCGGTTCGCGGAGTGGATCTGACTGTCCTGCGTGGTCAGACCGTCGCCGTCGTGGGCGAATCGGGATCGGGGAAATCCACGACCGCAGCCGCGATTCTCGGGCTGCTTCCACCCAGCGGACGAATCACCGGCGGGCACATCGTCTTCGACGGCCGCGACATCACGTCGTCCGGTTCCAGGGCCGATCGCCGGCTACTCCGGTCGATCAGGGGTCGTTGCATCGGCTACGTTCCCCAAGACCCGATGACCAACCTCAACCCGGTCTGGAAAGTCGGCTTCCAGGTCGCCGAGGCGTTGCGCGCCAACACCGATGGTCGCGCGGCACGACGACGCGCGGTGCAGCTGCTCGCCGAGGCCGGTATGCCGGACCCGGCGAAGCAAGCAAATAAGTACCCGCACCAGCTATCCGGCGGCATGTGTCAACGTGCACTGATCGCCATCGGGCTGGCGGGCCGGCCGCAGCTGCTGATCGCCGACGAGCCGACCTCCGCGCTGGACGTCACCGTGCAGCGGCAGGTACTCGACCATCTGCAGCGGCTCACCGACGAACTGGATACCGCGCTGCTGCTCATCACCCACGATCTGGCGCTGGCCGCCGAACGGGCCGAATCCGTGGTCGTCGTTCATCGCGGAGTGGTGGTGGAGTCCGGTACGGCGCAGGCAATCCTGCAGAACCCACAACACGAGTACACCAGGCGGCTGGTGGCCGCGGCGCCGTCGCTCACAGTCAGGCCCCTCAGGCCCGGTGCCCAGATCGGGTCGCAACCAGCTACCCAAGCTGACGATATTCTCGTCGCATCCGAGCTGACTAAGACATACCGGGAGTCTCGCGGTGCGCCGTGGCGGCGGACGGAGTTTCGTGCCGTCGACGCCGTGTCATTTCGGCTCCGAAGGGCGAGCACGCTGGCGATCGTCGGAGAGTCGGGGTCGGGGAAATCGACCCTGGCGCGCATGGTGCTTGGTCTGTTGCAACCCACTTCGGGCACGGTGGTGTTCGACGGCACCCAGATCGATGGCACGCTGGACCGCGACAAGGCGTTGGCTTTTCGCCGGCGCGTACAGCCGGTGTTCCAAAACCCCTACAGCAGTCTGGATCCCATGTACTCGGTGTTTCGTGCCATCGAGGAGCCGTTGCGGATCCATCAGGTCGGCGACCGTAAGCAGCGCGAGCAAGCTGTACGCGAGCTGGTCGAGCAGGTAGCGCTGCCGAAGTCGGTGTTGGGCCGGCTGCCCCGGGAACTGTCGGGTGGTCAGCGGCAACGGGTCGCCATCGCCCGGGCGCTGGCGCTACGGCCCGAGGTGCTGGTGTGCGACGAGCCGGTCTCAGCACTCGACGTCTTGGTGCAGGCGCAGATACTGGACCTGCTGGCCGATCTGCAGGCCCAACTGGGTCTGAGCTACCTGTTCATCAGCCATGACTTGGCGGTGATCCGGCAGATTGCCGACGACGTCATGGTGATGCGGGCAGGCCGGGTGGTCGAGCACGCACCCACTGAGCAGGTGTTCACCCGGCCCAGCCACCAGTACACCCGGCAGTTGCTGGAGGCCATCCCCGGCGCGCCGGCGCCGCCCCGATCGGTTGGCAACCTGTGACGGCTGACCCGCTGGCTCCGCTGCTGGAGCTGCCAGGCGTCGCCGAGGCCAGCGACCGCGCCCGCGACGCGCTGGGTCGGGCCCATCGGCACCGGGCCAATCTGCGGGGCTGGCCGGTGACCGCCGCCGAGGCGTCGCTGCGTGCGGCGCGGGCCTCATCAGTGCTCGACGGTGGTCCTGTGCGACTGGACGACCTGGCGGATGCCGCCGGAGTGAGCGATCCCGTCTTCGGCGGAGCGCTGCGGGTGGCTCAGGAGCTGGAAGGCGGCGAGGGCCCGCTGGTCGGGATATGGCAGCGGGCACCTTTGCAGGCGCTGGCCCGCCTGCACATGCTGGCGGCGGCTGATCATGTGGAAGAGGATCGGCTGGGTCGCCCGCGCGCGGATGCCGAGGTTGGGCCGCGCCTGGAGTTGCTGGCGGATGTGGTGACCGGCCGTACCGGAGCGCCGGCACCGGTGGTTGCCGCCGTCGCACACGGCGAGTTGCTGACGCTGCGGCCGTTTGGCAGCGCCGACGGTGTGGTGGCCCGCGCGGTGTCGCGGTTGGTGACGATCGCCAGCGGGCTGGATCCACACGGGCTGGGTGTGCCCGAGGTGAGTTGGATGCGCCAGCCCGCGGATTACCGCGCCGCCGCAGGCGGCTTCGCCGAGGGAACGCCGGACGGGGTGGGGGCTTGGCTGGTGCTGTGTTGCCGGGCGATGCAGGCCGGTGCGCAGGAGGCTTTGTCGATCGCAGATTCGTTGCCAGAACGATAAGTTGACTGGCTCCAAAATACCTGAGAGGGGTTGCCTTACGAATGTGAGCGGGCGGCGCCCCGAAGTATTCGGTGCGCCGCCCGCTAGCACGGAACCCGGTTACCAAGCGTGCATTTCTGGGTTGCGGTGGGTGGCCTCGGCGATTTTGCGGAGCTTCCAGTTGCAACCCCACCCAAAGGGGCGTCGACACTTTCCGCTGTTCGCAATTACGCAGGCCCGCAACACTTCTGCCATTATCGCGGCTATGACTCCGCGTGGGTGCCGGGAACCGTGCTTTCGGTGCTCGGCTCGGGAGATCGACCCTTCTCTTCCGCATCGACCTTGGCCTCGCCGGGCTTCCTTGTGTCCTTTGTACTACTAGACCCTTAGCACAGCAAGGCCTAATTCTGCGAATGTTGCGAAGCCGCACCGCATTGCGTGGTCAACACATTTGCTGGCCGTCGGACGCGGCCCGGCTTGTGGGTGCGCTAGAACGCGAAGCGGCGCAGCAACGAGTAGGTGACTGCGCCGGCGGCCAGCGCAGTGATGCCCACTGCGGCGGTGGTTGCGATCGCGGCACCCGAAGGTGCCGGAATACGGTCGCGCAGGGACACCGGCCGGGAGAAACTCAGCACGGGCCAACCGCGTTCGTTGGCTTCCCTGCGCAAGCCGCGATCCGGGTTGACCACAGCGGGGTGGCCAACGGTCTCAAGCATCGGCAGGTCTGTGACTGAGTCGGAGTAGGCGTAGCAGTGCTCGAGCGGGTAGCCCTCACGGGCGGCCAACTCACGGATCGCCTGGACCTTGCCTTCGCCGTAGCAATAGAACGCCACTTCGCCGGTGTACTTGCCGTCCTCGACGACCATTCGGGTCGCCATCGCATGGGTAGCGCCCAGTGCCCGGGCGATCGGTGCCACGATCTCCTCTCCGGACGCGGAGACCACCACGACGTCACGGCCGCACAGCTTGTGCGCGGCGATCAGGTCGGCGGCTTCGGCGAACACCAGTGGAGTCACGATGTCGTGGAGTGTTTCGTTGACGATCGACCGGACCTGCGCCACATCCCAACCGGTGCACATGTTGGTCATGTGGGTGCGCATCCGGTCCATCTGGTCATGATCGGCACCGGAGAGC
>JBEKNM010000299.1:0-5846 GCA_049522835.1 Mycobacterium sp. | reverse complement strand
CGAAAGGTACCCAATGACCATCCTCGACCGATTTCGGCTCGACGGCCGGGTCGCCATTGTGACCGGCGCATCCAGCGGCCTGGGCGTCGGATTCGCTGCTGCACTCGCCGAAGCCGGCGCCGACCTCGCCCTGGGCGCCCGCCGAGCGGACCGCCTCGCAGAAACCTGCACCCTCGTCGAAAACACCGGACGCCACGCTATCGCCGTACGCACCAACGTCGCGGACCCGGACGATTGCACAGCCCTCGTCGACGCGGCCATGACGGCCTATGGGCGCGTAGACATTCTTGTCAACAATGCCGGAGTGGGCACCGCCATACCCGCACTCAAGGAAACCCCCGACCAGTTCCGATCGGTCATCGAGGTCAACCTCAACGGCTGCTACTGGATGGCACAGGCTTGCGCGCGCGTCATGCGCCCCGGCAGTTCGATCGTGAACATCGCCAGTGTGCTGGGACTCACCACCACTGGCCTGCCGCAAGCCGCGTACTCGTCATCGAAGGCCGGCCTCATGGGCCTCACCCGCGATCTTGCACAGCAATGGACCTCCCGCAAGGGAATTCGCGTGAACGCACTCGCTCCGGGCTTCTTCGCATCCGAAATGAGCGACAGCATGGACAGCAACCACGTCGAGACACAGATCCTCCCGCGCGTCCTCGCCGGACGCCTCGGCGTGCACGCCGAACTCGCCGCTGCACTGATCTTCCTTGCCAGCGACGCCGGAAGCTATGTCACCGGCATAACCTTGCCGGTCGACGGCGGAGTGCTGACAACGTGACACCGAGTCCGGCCGTTGCCGTTGAGTGTGTGGTGACACGTCGCGGCTGCACCGGGAGCTCGGGCAGCGCTCTGTCGATCCCGCGGGCGGCGCCGAGCGGTGAGGGCAACGGCACGGAAGCGGCCTGCGGCCGCCACCAACGGCGCAGCGACCGGAGTCGAGGGATTCTGGTTCGGTCATCCGCTGCTCGAATGCCGGTGTTCTGGCGAACTGGCACGATTGCTCGCAGACCCTGTATTGCGGGGCCGCGGCGTGCCCCACGGTGACGGCCGCAGCGTGCTGCTGCTACCGGGCTTCCTCGCTCCCGACGTGACATTGAGGCTGCTAGCCCGGTTTTTGGGGCGCATCGGCTACCGTCCGATTGCCAGCGGAATACGGTTCAATTCCGGGTGCGGCGATAGCTTCGACGAGCGAATGGTCGGCGTCATCGACCGCGAGCACTCGATGGGCGGCCGGCGCCTGGCCATCGTCGGGCACAGCCGTGGCGGCCACTACGCCAGATCCCTCGCGGCACGCTATCCCGATCGGGTTTCTCACATCGTCACGATGGGCACCGGGGTGGAGGATCCACTTGACGTCTCGATGTTGACCAAGTGCGGCGCTGCGGTCATGCGCAGCGCCTTGGCCGGTTGTGACTCCGCGCGATCCGAGCGTGGATGCCTCACCCTGCGATGCACCTGCGCATACGCCGCGGGTTTTGCCGCACCGTTTCCTGCCGAGGTCAGATTCACATCGATTTACTCGCGCAACGACGGAGTGGTGCGCTGGCAGTCATGTGTCGCCGATTACGCGACGTGTGTGGAGGTGCGCGGAAGTCACTTCGGCCTGGCATTTAACCGGCACGCCTACCGGGCGGTTGCTGAGGCTTTGGCGGTGCCGGCCACCGATGAATAATCACGAGAACAAAGCCGTGACGATATTTCGTCCGCTCCAGTCGCGCGCATGCTCGGCAGTAACTTCGATGACTTTGTTGGTGAATAACGGCCTGCTCGATGGACGCATTGGCGATGGCGTTGGGCGTGGGGCGCGGACACGTCGTCGTCGACGTTGTAGGTTCCCAATCTCCGTGGCGGAGTGCGACTCCCCTGCCTGCACGTTTGCAGGATTCTCATCAAAATGGCGGAAGCGTTTTCTCATCTTCGTGGCGGATCCGAGAACCGTGCGGTTGTACAACATTGGCCTCATTCATCCTCCCGCGGCCCACTACTCGACGGAAGCGACTGCGGTGCTTGTGTTCTCGGGTGTCCCATCATTCGCCGGTGAAGTCGATACCGCCGCAGAGCGCCAACGCGTCATCGATGACCGCGACTTTCTGTGAGGGACGCAGCCGGTCGGGTGTGCGCCGTGGATGGCGAACTGCAGCCGCTCGCTGCTCAGCCAATCAACAGGGCTACAGGGGTCACTCTGCCCCAAAGGCCTTCGAACGCCGGGAGCAAGCGCATGTTCGACCGCAACGGGTAGACCTCGACTTTGGGACGTACCCGGACCAACCAACGAAGGACAATTATCGCTGCCTTCGAATGATGGAGTAGTCAGCAGCGTCGATGATGCAGGCGAACTGGTCGGCGCGCTCCACGCGCCAGCACGTCTGGCCAGGGATCAGCAAGCGACCGTCACGCACGTTTGGTCCGTTCAACGGATTTCACGGCTCAGCGCGGACATGGCGCTGCGACTACCACATCCATGCAATGCGCCACGTGGTCAAGCAACGCTCGGGAGTACCTCGGCGCCACGGAACTCGTCGTCCAAAGTGCAGAACGCCCTACACCCGTCAGGAAGCAATTGGCCGTCAGGCACGCTGGTCCTCACAATGACCGCCAATGCTCCTGCCCTGCTCGACGATCCGAGCGACCTGTCCGCGCTGCGGGCGAAGGGCGCGGACCCCGACGTGCTGTTCGCCTCTTTCGCCGCATGGGCCGAAGCGAGTGGCACCGTGCTGTACCCGGCGCAGGAGGAGGCGCTGATCGAAATGGTCAGTGGCGCAAACGTCGTCCTGGCGACGCCGACCGGGTCGGGCAAGTCGCTGGTGGCCACCGGCGCGCTGTACGCGGCGCTGGCTGCGGGACGGAGCAGCTACTACACCGCGCCGATCAAGGCGCTGGTCAGCGAGAAGTTCTTCGCCCTCTGCGACGTGTTCGGGGCGGCCAACGTGGGCATGCTCACCGGCGACGCCGCGGTCAACGCGGGGGCACCGATCATCGCCTGCACCGCGGAGGTGCTGGCCAACATCGCGCTGCGCGAGGGTGCGAGCGCCGACATCGGCTTGGTCGTCATGGACGAATTTCACTTCTACGGCGACCCCGATCGCGGCTGGGCTTGGCAGGTGCCGCTGCTTGAGTTACCGCACGCCCAGTTCCTGTTGATGTCGGCGACGCTCGGCGACGTCACGTTCCTCCGTGAGGACCTCACCCGACGCACCGGCAGGCCGACAGCGCTGGTCGCCAACGCCGAGCGTCCGGTTCCGCTGTTCTACAGCTACGCGACCACGCCGATGCACGAGACGATCGGCGACCTGCTCGACACGAATCAGGCGCCGATCTACGTCGTCCACTTCACCCAGGCCTCGGCGCTGGAGCGGGCACAGGCGCTGATGAGCGTCAACGTGTGCACCAAGGAGGAGAAGGCGGCGATCGCCGACATGATCGGTGGGTTCCGCTTTTCGTCGGCGTTTGGGTCAACGCTGTCGCGACTAGTCCGGCATGGGATCGGCGTTCACCACGCCGGGATGCTGCCCAAGTACCGGCGGCTGGTGGAACAGCTGGCCCAGGCCGGCCTGCTCAAGATCATCTGCGGCACCGACACCCTCGGCGTCGGTATCAACGTGCCGATCCGGACCGTGGCCTTCTCGGCCTTGTCGAAGTACGACGGCACGCGCACCCGGCTGCTCAACGCCCGCGAGTTTCATCAGATCGCCGGGCGGGCCGGGCGGCCCGGCTACGACACCGCGGGCACCGTCGTCGTTCAGGCGCCCGATCACGAGGTGGAGAACCTCAAACAGTTCGCCAAGGTCGCCGACGACCCGAAGAAGCGCCGAAAGCTGGTGCGCCGCAAGGTGCCCGAGGGCATGGTGCCGTGGAGCGAGTCGACCATGACCCGGCTGGTCGAGGCCGCCCCCGACCCGCTGACCAGCAATATGCGGGTGTCGACGGCGATGATCCTCGACGTCGTCGACCGTGCCGGTGACCCGTTCGTCGCGATGCGCCGGCTGCTCACCGAGAACCACGAGCCGCGCAAGCGGCAGCTGCAGCACATCCGCGACGCGGTCGGCATCGCGCGCTCGCTGCTGCAGGCCGGCGTGCTGGAGCGGCTCGACGAACCCGACGCCGACGGACGGCGCTACCGGCTGACCGTCGACCTGCCGCCCGACTTCGCGCTCAACCAGCCGCTGTCGACGTTCGCGCTCGCTGCGGTCGACGTGCTCGACCCGGCGTCCGAAACCTATGCGCTGGAAGTAGTTTCGGTCATCGAGGCAACCCTTGAGGACCCTCGCCAGATCCTGGCGGCGCAGCTGAACAAGGCCAGGGGCGAGGCTGTGGCCCAGATGAAGGCCGAGGGCATCGAGTACGACGAGCGGATGGAGCTGCTGGATGAGGTCACCTATCCCCGCCCGCTCGACGAGCTGCTCGGGCACGCCTTCGCGGTGTATCTGCAGAGCAACCCGTGGGCCGCTGACGGGCAGCTGTCGCCGAAGTCCGTCGTGCGCGAGATGTGGGAGCGGGCGTTTACGTTCCGGGAGTTCGTCAGCGTCTACGGGCTGACCCGCTCCGAGGGCGCAGTGCTCCGCTATCTCTCCGACGCATTCAAGGCACTGCGGTCCGGAGTGCCCGCCGCCGTGCGGACCGAGGAGGTCACCGACATCGTCGAGTGGCTCGGCGAGCTGGTGCGCCAGGTCGACTCGAGCCTGCTCGACGAATGGGAGCAGCTCACCAGCCAGGACCAGCCGCTGGACGTGCCAATGGCGGTACCTGCTCGCCCGCGCCCGCTGACGGGGAACGAGCGGGCGTTCACCGCGATGGTCCGCAACGCGCTGTTCCGGCGGGTGAAGTTTTTCGCACGGCGCTGCTGGCACGACCTCGGCCTGCTGGATGCCGACTCCGGGTGGACCTCCGATCGCTGGGAGGACGTCATCCGCGCGTACTTCGGCGAGCACGACGAGGTGGGCACAGGCGCCGACGCCCGGGGCCCGGCGCTGCTGATCATCGACCGGCAGCCTGGCGTATGGCGGGTGCGGCAGATCCTGGATGACCCGGCCGGCGACCACGACTGGGGCTTCGACGTGGAGGTGGATCTAGAGGCCTCCGATGAGGAGGGCTCGGCGGTTCTCCGCCTGGTCGACGCGGGCCGCAAGGACTGAGGCATATGCAAGGTTACCAATAAACTCGCTATATTCGTTATTGTTTGGTTTTGCAACGCATTTCAGCTTTAGGCTGCTTGCCGATAACTTGTGCGAATCGGTACTGTGCACTCGCGCAACCTTCGATGTGGCACACTATTATCCACATACGTCGGCATTGATTCACCAGATGAATCGGCTCGGTTTGGTCAGGGGTCGATGATCGGGAGGGCCTTCGGCGCGGGTCGGCCAGTAGCGCCACGCAGTTGGGCAACACGACGGTTGAAGTGGGAAGCGGACCGGACACGTTGTCGGAGTATCGGATGCGGGCTCCAAAGTTCGCTTCAGTGCACACATTCCGAAACGTATGTCGCATGAGCGCTGTGTCGCAATATTGCGACGGCTTCTTCTGAGACGAATTTTTGAGACGCAACGACCTGGCAGATCCCGTGCCGTGGGTGTCGGTCTGGGACGTCTCGTATGTGGTCTATTTCGAGACGGCGTTCAGTTCTGCTCGGGCCTGGTCGATTTGGTCGTAGGCGTAGGTCACCATCGCGGCGGTGGTCATCGTCTCGCCCTTGAGGGCGAGCGATTCGTAGGTCGCCTCGCCGAGGACATCGCGGAGGTGGGTGATCGCGGTGGTGATTTCGGGGACCCCCGTTACGGCGAGGGGACTGAGCGCGAACCCGACGATAGCGGCCGCCGGTTCGTAGCGTCCGAGCCGGTCGAAAAGAG
>JBEKNM010000298.1:0-8040 GCA_049522835.1 Mycobacterium sp. | reverse complement strand
ACCGTCGGCGATCTCCCGCAAACCCCCGATCAGCTCCTCGACGCTGCCGGCGATGACCGCCGTCCGCACGGGCCGGTGCGCGCGCCGACGTGCCAGTGTGTAGGCCAGATCCGTGAACACCAGCGAGTCCGCGCGCTCTTGCACCCAGCCTGCCAGCCGCTGAGCAGTTTGCCGTAGCGCGTCGGCGGAGGTGGATGACAGCGCGAACATAGCCGGGGCGGCCATAGGGGATGCGGTCGTCCCGTTGTGCTGAGCTTCGGTTTGGGGAGCCTGCTCCACCGGAGCTTGTTCGAGGATGGCGTGCACGTTTGTTCCCGAGAACCCGTAGGACGACACTGCCGCCCGTCGGGGCGCTTGGTGACCGTTAGTGGGCCACGGCGTGGTCGCATGCGGCACAAAGAGGTTGGTCTCTATTTGGGCAAGCTCATCGGGCAGCCGGGTGAAGTGCAGATTGCGCGGAACCACACCATGTTGCAGGGCGAGGATCGCCTTCATCAGCCCCAGCACTCCGGAGGCTGACTGGGTGTGTCCGAAGTTGGTCTTCGCCGATGCGAGCGCGCAGGGGCCGTCGAGGCCATACACCTCGGAGACGCTCGCGTATTCGATGGGGTCGCCGATAGGGGTGCCGGGGCCGTGCGCCTCGACCATGCCGACGGTGCCGGCGTCCACGCCCCCAGCGGCCAGCGCCGCGCGATAGGCCGCGACCTGTGCGGGCCGCGATGGTGTCGCGATGTTCACCGTGTGGCCATCCTGGTTTGCGGCGGTGCCGCGTACCACAGCCAGGATCCGGTCCCGATCCCGCAGCGCATCCGGTAACCGTTTGAGCACCACCACGGCGCAACCCTCGCCGGACACGAATCCGTCCGCCGCGACGTCGAACGCATGACATCGTCCGGTCGGAGACAACATGCCCAAAGCAGACCCCGCAGTGGCTTTGCGCGGTTCCAACATCAAAGAGACGCCCCCCGCCAGTGCGAGGTCGCTTTCGCCCTCGTGCAGGCTACGACATGCCATATGCACCGCGGCCAGGCCAGACGAGCATGCGGTATCCACCGTCATCGCCGGACCGTGCAGCCCCAAAGCGTAGGCGACCCGCCCGGATGCCATGCTGAAACTGTTGCCTAAGAATCCGTACGGCCCGGTCAATGCGTTGGCGTCGGCCGCCACCATTGTGTAGTCGCCATGCGTCACTCCCGCGAACACGCCGGTCCGCGAGCCGGCCATCGCTTGCTGAGTAAGACCGCCGTGCTCCATGGCCTCCCACGAGGTTTCCAGCAAAAGGCGCTGCTGCGGATCGATCGCGATCGCCTCCCGCTCGCTGATGCCGAAGAACTCGCAATCGAAAAGGGCAGGGTCGTCCAGGAACCCGCCCCACTTGCACACCGTCCGACCTGGCACCCCTGGCTCGGGGTCGTAAAATTCGTCGGAATCCCATCGGTCGGGCGGAACCTCGGTGATCAGGTCATGGCCCCGCAGCAACGCCTCCCACAATTGGTCAGGGGAATTGATGCCCCCCGGAAGCCGGCACGCCATTCCGATGACAGCAACCGGAGTCACACGCGGCTCAGCCAAAGGTTCCTCCCCTCTTCGCACCAGCCCTTTCAATGGGTCATCGTCGGATTTCGATCCAGGCTGGAAAACTGCAGCGACGCAGGTAGATCCGTCGACCCCAGACATCGATGCCAGAGTCTAACGCGAAGTCATCAGCGCAGCGTAGCCGTCGCCGGTCGGATGAGTCGACCGACCCCCGGGATATCCACGAGGTAGTGTGACGCCTTGTGATTGAGCGTTCCATTCCCGCGATGTTGCGCCAATGTGTCAATCTGCAGCCTGACGGCACGGCTTTCACGTTTATTGATTACGAGCAGGACTGGGCCGGTGTTGCCGAAAGCCTGACATGGTCGCAGTTGTATCGGCGAGCACTAAACATTGCGCGGCAACTCAGACTTCATGCATCAACTGGTGACCGCGCCGTGATATTAGCGCCCCAAGGATTCGATTACATCGTTGCTTTTCTAGGCGCATTACAGGCCGGAGTTATCGCGGTTCCGCTTTCGGTTCCGCTGGGTGGCGCCAGCGACGAGCGTGTCAAGTCGGTGCTGCACGATGCGTCGCCCACTGCCATTCTCACGACATCCTCTGCCATAGGTTATGTCACTCAGCATGTTTCGCCACGACCCGGTGCATCCGCCCCGGCAATCATCGAGGTTGACTTGCTAGATCTGGACTCTCCGACACGGTCTGATGCTTTCGACGATAATCAGCAAACTACGGCGTATTTGCAATATACGTCTGGATCGACCCGTCAACCGCGTGGGGTAATGATTTCCCATAGGAACCTGCTGGCTAATTTCGAGCAGTTGATGGCCGGCTACTTTGCGGACCGCGGAGGTGTTGCACCACTCGACACCACTCTTGTGTCGTGGCTGCCGTTCTATCACGACATGGGTTTGGTTCTGGGAATTTGTGCACCGATTCTGGGGGGATTTCGCACTGCGCTCACGAGCCCGGAGTCGTTCCTGCAGCGACCAGCCCGGTGGATGCAATTGATGGCGCGCAATAGTCACGCATTTTCGGCAGCACCGAACTTCGCGTACGAACTGGCCGCCGGCAAAACATCAGACGACGACATGGCCGGGCTTGATCTCGGCGGCGTACAGACCATCCTCAGCGGTAGCGAACGGGTACAACCGGCAACTCTCAAGCGCTTCGCTGAGCGGTTTGCGCGCTTCAATCTTCACAACTCGGTGATCCGGCCCTCATATGGGCTCGCGGAAGCAACGGTGTACGTGGCGACCAGCAGAGCGGGTCAACCACCAAAGATCGTCGACTTCGAATCCCAAAAACTTTCCGCCGGCCACGCGAAGCGGTGCGCGAGCACAGAGGGCACACCACTGGTCAGTTACCCCCTGCGGCAATCACCCACCATGCGGATCGTCGATCCCGAGACCCAGACCGAGTGTGTGGAGGCAATGGTCGGTGAGATCTGGGTGCATGGCGACAACGTCGCTGTCGGCTATTGGCACAATCCCGATGAGACTGAGCGCACCTTCGGAGGAAGGATTGTCACTCCGTCGGCCGGCACGCCCGAAGGGCCTTGGCTGAGAACTGGAGATTCGGGCTTCATTTCCGAGGGCGAGCTGTTCATCATCGGCCGCGTCAAGGATCTGTTGATCGTCTATGGGCGCAACCATTCTCCCGATGACATCGAGACAACGATCCAGGAGATCACTCGAGGCCGGTGCGCGGCGATAGCAGTTCCGGATGACGGCGGCGAGAAGCTGGTTGCCATCATCGAACTCAAGAAGCGCGGCGACTCCGACGGGGAGGCGATGCGCAGGCTGGGCGCCGTCAAGCGTGAAGTGACGTCGGCGATATCGACCTCGCACGGCCTGAGCGTGTCAGATCTAGTTCTGGTATCGCCGGGCTCGATTCCAATCACCACAAGCGGCAAGGTCAGACGAGCCGAGTGCGTACAGCTGTACCGACAGGACGAGTTCACCCGCTTGGACGCCTAACGGCGCCATTTGGCGGCTCGAATCGCTAAGCCATACGGTCGGCCAGCGCCGCACGACCGGCGTTGTAGCCGGGAATGAACGTGATCCCCGGCCCGCCGTGACAACCCGCACTGCCCAGGTACAGCCCCTCGATCGGGATCGGCTGGCCGAGAAACCCTTTCGGCCCCGGCCGGTTCGGCCCGATCTGATCCGGGTTCAACAGCCCGTGGCAGTAATCGCCGCCTGGGGCGCCGAACATCACACCCATGTGCCTGGGCGTGAACGTGGTGTGCCGGATGATGCTGCCTTCGAAATTCGGCGCGAGTCGGGTGATCTTGTCGATCACCCGCTGACCCATTTCGAGCTTCGCCCGACCGTAGTCTCCGTCATTTGGGCCGCCCTCAATCGGGAACCACAACGCGAAAGCCGATGCGGCGTGCTTACCCTCGGGCGCCAGGTCCGGATCGTTCTGCGACGGGATCTGCAACACCAACGTCGGGTCGGCTGGAACGATCCCGCGCCGGCAATCCTCCCACTGCTGCTGGACTTCTTCCGGCGTGCAGAAGAGGCCCATCGATGCCTGCATGGCCGGGTCGTTGAGCATCTCGTAGGGGGCGGTGAAGGCGGGAGCTTCTTCCAGCGCGAAGTGCATCTGCAGGTAACTGCCGCGGTGGTCGATGCGCGAATAGCGTTCCCGGATATCGGCGGGCAGCGCGGCGGGATCGATCATCTCGTTGAGCGTGACGTCGGGTGCGATGCCGGAGACGACGATCGGGGCCGTCAACGTGTGCCCCGCCTCGGTCCGCACTCCGCTCACCCGACCGTTGACGACGAGAATCTCGGTCACCTTGCTACGCAACCGAACTTCGCCGCCGTGGCCCTCCAGCAGTTCACACAGGTGCGCGGTGAGCGCGCCGATGCCGCCGCGCAGCTTCTTCATCTGCATGGTGTCCCCGTCGGGAACGCCCAGTCCAAAGGCGAGTGCCGCCGCGCTGCCGGGTGTAGCCGGCCCGCGGTAGAGGGTGTTGACGGCCAGCATGGTCATCGAGCCGCGTAGTGCACCGTGCTTCTCGCGGTCTGGAAGATAGCGGTCCAACACGTCGGTGACCGAACCGAACAACATGTCATCGATAGCTGAGCGTTCGAATTCATTTGTGGCACAGGCATACATCTCGTCGAGAGTCTTGGGCGGCTTGCCCGCCTCGAACCGGCCCAGCGCCCGTGTCGGCGCCTGGCTCCACGCCATCAGCCCCGCCATGCCGTTGACGGCGTCTGCACCGTGCACCTCATTGAGGTGGGTGAACAGCTTTATCGGGTCGCTGTACTGGACCAGCGGATCGTCACCGACACCGCGCAGCGCGACCGACATCACATCCAAGTCGATCGTCGGCAAGGTGTCCAAACCCAGCTCATTGACCACCACGGACGCCGTCGGAAACTGCACCGAGCCGGCGATCTCGAACTGGTATCCGCCGAAAAGCTCGACTGTGGAAGCCATGCCACCGGCGTAGAGCTTGGCATCCAGGCACACGGTCCGCAGTCCCGCCTTCTGTAGCAGCACCGCCGCGGTCAGCCCGTTATGCCCGGCACCGATAACTATCGCGTCAAACCCAATTTCAGACCCAGTCATGTCCTGCCCTCCAGGAATGGAGGCTGGCACGGACGGAAAGTTTTGTCAATTATGACGAAAGTCGATCAGCTGTCGGGGTGACCCAAGCGTCGGTGATGCCCGCTCGCAGCGACTCCAGCGCCGCGTGGCACACCCGTGCCAGCTCGCCGAGCGACCGATCGCCGCCGACCATCCAGACTTCCATCGCGCCGAAAACCGCGGCCGCGATGCACCGTGCAATCACGGCAATGCGCACCCGCTCGTCGGCGCTCTGGTCCGCAGCGCCGTTCACCCCGCAGCTACGCCGTTGCAGCTGCGCCTGGATGGCATCGGCGAAGTCCGCCTGGACCTCCCGAATGTGGCGCACGATGCGGCCAGGGTCGAGCTCGTCCTGTCGCAATGCGGCGATTTTGGTCACCGCGTCAACGTCATAGGGAAACGAGAAGATGGCCGACTGCACCGAATCAATGATCGGTTCATCGGCCGGCCGGCCGTCCAGCGCCGCGCGAAACCAATGCAGCCCGGTGTAGTCGGCAAACAGCAAATCGTGCTTGGACTTGAAGTGCCGATAGAACGTCCGCAGCGACACTCCGGCGTCCGCCGCGATCTGTTCGGCCGACGTGTCTTCGACACCCTGGGCCAGGAATCGCACCAGCGCGGCCTGGCGCAGCGCCTCCCGGGTGCGCTCGCTGCGCGCCGTCTGAGCGGGCCTGACCATGTCCGCTCGTTGTGTCAATATTGACAAAACTTCGGGTCGGGGGTGAGACTGCGCCCATGGTCTCGCTTCTCGTACATGCAGTTCTCGGGCTTAGTGTTATCGGCTGGATCGTCGCGTCGAACTCGAAGGTGTTCGCCCGGCCGGCAGGCGGTCCGTTGTTCTCGCCGCTGGAATCCGTGTATTACGTCGTCGGCATCGCTTCGGTCGTCCTGGGCTGGTATTTCAACATCCATTTCGTGCAGCAATACGCACAAGGGTCGACGAACCCGATCTGGGGCCACGGCAGCTGGGCCGAATACATACGGCTGATGTTCACCAACCCCGCCGCCAGCTCCGCCAGCCAGGACTACACCATCGCGAATGTGATTCTGCTGCCGCTGTTTACCATCGTCGACGGCTACCGTCGTGGGCTGCGGCACCCCTGGCTGTACTTTGTGTCCAGCCTGTTCACCAGCTTCGCCTTCGCGTTGGCCTTCTATTTCGCCACCATCGAACGGCAGCGCCGGCACGCACAATCCCGCGACATGGCGGATGCCTGACCGCAGCGCTCAAGCCCCCGGCTGAAGCACCTCGGTGCCGACAAACGGGACCAATGCCTCGGGGACCCGCACACTGCCGTCGGGCCGCTGGTGGTTCTCCAGGATCGACACCAGCCATCGGGTGGTGCCCAGCGTGCCGTTGAGCGTCGCCGCAATCTGCGGCTTGCCATTGTCATCCCGGTAGCGCGTGGCCAGCCGGCGCGCCTGGAAGGTGGTGCAGTTCGATGTCGACGTCAGCTCGCGGTATGTCTGCTGCGTCGGAACCCACGCCTCGCAGTCGAACTTGCGGGCGGCTGACGAGCCGAGATCACCTGCGGCCACGTCGATTACCCGGTACGGCACCTCGATGTGCGCCAGCATCTCGCGCTGCCAGCCCAGCAGCCGTGCGTGCTCGGCCTGGGCCTCGTCGGGAGTGCAGTAGACGAACCCCTCCACCTTGTCGAACTGGTGCACGCGAATGATGCCGCGGGTGTCCTTGCCATAGCTGCCCGCCTCACGACGGAAACACGACGACCAGCCGGCGTACCGCAGCGGTCCGCCGGACAGGTCCAGGATCTCGTCCGAGTGGTAGCCGGCCAGCGGTACTTCCGAGGTGCCGACCAGGTAGAGGTCGTCGGCCTCCAGCCGGTACACCTCGTCGGCATGGGCACCCAGGAATCCGGTGCCGGCCATCACCTCGGGACGCACCAGCACCGGCGGGATCATCGGGATGAAGCCGTTGTCCACGGCCAGCCGCAGCGCCAGCTGCAGCAGGCCCAGCTGCAACAGCGCGCCCCGACCGGTCAGGAAGTAAAACCGCGAGCCGGATACCTTGGCGCCGCGCCGCATGTCGATGAGGCCCAGTGATTCGCCGAGTTCGAGATGGTCCTTCGGGTTGTTCAACTGCGGTGGATCGCCAACGATATCGAGTACAACGTAATCGTCCTCCCCTCCGGCGGGTACCCCGTCCAAAATGACGTTCGAGATCGCCATGTGTGCTCCGGTGAACGCCGCCTCGGCTTCGGTCTGGCCGGCTTCTGCGGCTTTAACCTGCTCGGCGAGTTTCTTGGCGCGCGCCAGCTTGGCCGGGCGCTCCTCGGCTGATGCGGCGCCCACGCTTCTGCTGGCGGCTTTCTGCTCTGCGCGCAGCGTATCGGCGGCCGAGATCGCGGACCGACGGGCGGCGTCGGCCGTCAACAAGGCATCCACCAGCGCGGGGTCTTCGCCGCGGCTGAGTTGTGAGCGGCGCACGGCGTCCGGGTCTTCCCGGAGCAGCTTCAGGTCGATCACGGCCCTGAGACTACTTTTGAGCCCTCGGTCGGATCCCGGCGGCACCCCACCCGGCCCAATCCCATGACACACATACGTAACAATTTTCACGCGGCTGTCGAAGCCCTGTCAGAATGGAGCGGATGTCGGACGCCCTCGAAAAGGAACCTCCCCCCGCCAGCCCCGCCGTCGGCATGCTCGCCGGCGAGCAGGAACAGTCGCTGGCCGGGTTCGGCTGGCCGCATGGTTTGCAGGCGACGGCGACCCGGCGGGCGTTACTGCTCACCGCTCTCGGCGGTCTGCTGATCGCCGGGCTGGTCACTGCAATTCCGGCTGTCGGGACCGGGCCGGGGCGGCTTGCCGGCTATATCGACAGCGATCCGGTGCCCAGCACCGGCGCCCGCAGCGACACCTCCTTCAACCGCGCCA
>JBEKNM010000297.1:0-5895 GCA_049522835.1 Mycobacterium sp. | reverse complement strand
CAAGGATCAGCGAGACCGTAAAAACATCGGGGCGCGTGCCCTTCGACCAGGTGCGCTTGCCAGCAGTTACCACGGATGTGACCACGATGCCGAGGTCTTCCTTGAGATTATGGGTCAGCGGGTCCAGCAGCGGAGGTCCGGGCGTAACGGTGACGTTGGCACGAAGCACGCTGTTATTCGACTGAATATCTTCGATATCGGCGATCACTGTAGTCCCGTCGCCAGACGCCGAACTTTCAGCAATTTGATGTGGGTGACCCATACCGCTGTTGACATACAGAACAATCGAGGCGACATATGCCCCAATGAAGACCACGAGACCAACGATGCCGATTCTCATGAGCGGCGGCTCGGCATGCCGAAACCATCTGCCGACAAGAATGCCTCCCCATTTAGTTGACCGCGTGAAATGCGTTTCCGCCCAATAATGGCAGTACCGCGAGAAATTGGCCAGCGGCCCTACGGTCGAAGAATCGCCGGCTTGGGACTTTGCGCGCCCGGCTATAGGCAGCTATTCGACCGTGCCGGACGTGGCGAGGTTCCGCGGCTTGTCGACGTCGTAGCCGCTCGGACGATGCGCTATGCCCACCTACTCGACCGTGACGGACTTGGCCAGGTTTCGCGGCTTGTCGACGTCGTATCCGCGGGCCTGCGCGACCGACGCGGCGAACACCTGAAGCGGAATGGTCGACAGCAGCGGCTGAAACAACGTTGACACGGCAGGGATTTCGATCAAATGATCGGCATAGGGCCGCACGGTGTCGTCGCCTTCTTCGGCGATCACAATGGTCACCGCGCCGCGGGCCTGGATCTCCCGGATATTGGACAGCAGCTTGGTATGCAGCACGGCCGACCCCTTGGGTGAGGGCATGACGACGATCACCGGCAGGTCGTCTTCGATCAACGCGATCGGACCGTGCTTGAGCTCGCCGGCGGCAAACCCTTCGGCGTGCATGTAGGCCAGTTCTTTGAGTTTCAGCGCGCCTTCCAGCGCCACCGGGTAGCCGACATGGCGACCCAGGAAAAGCACGGTCGAGGACTGCGCGAATTGCTGGGCCAGGGTGGCAACCGGTTCGATCGTCGCGAGCACCCGGGCCACCAGGTCTGGCATGCCTTCCAGCTCGCGGTACTCACGCTCGACCTCATCGGGGTACTTGGTGCCGCGGGCCTGCGCCAGCGCCAGCCCGACCAGGTAATTGGCGGTGACCTGCGCGAGGAACGTCTTCGTTGAGGCCACGCCGATCTCCGGACCGGCGCGGGTGTAGAGCACCGCGTCGCATTCGCGCGGGATCTGGGAGCCGTTGGTGTTGCAGATCGCCAGCACTTTGGCTTTCTGCTCCTTGGCGTGCCGGACCGCTTCCAGAGTGTCGGCGGTTTCACCGGACTGCGAAATGGCGACCACCAGCGTGCTGCGGTCCAGCACCGGGTCGCGGTAGCGGAATTCGCTGGCGAGCTCCACTTCCACCGGCAGCCGCGTCCAGTGCTCGATCGCGTACTTCGCGAGCAGCCCGGAGTGATACGCGGTGCCGCAGGCGACCACGAATACCTTGTCGACCTCGCGCAGTTCCTGGTCGGAGAGCCGGTTTTCGTCGAGCACGATCCGGCCGTTGACGAAATGCCCGAGCAGGGTGTCAGCCACCGCGGTGGGCTGCTCGGCGATCTCCTTGAGCATGAAGTACTCGTAGCCGCCCTTTTCGGCGGCGGCGAGGTCCCAGTCGATGTGAAACTCGCTGTATTCGACATCTTCGTTGCCGTCGAAGTCGCTGATGCGGTAGCCGTCGGCGGTAATCACCACGGCCTGGTCCTGGCCGAGTTCAACCGCGTCGCGGGTGTGCTCGATGAATGCGGCGACATCGGAGCCGACGAACATCTCGCCGTCGCCGATCCCGAGCACCAGCGGAGTCGACCGGCGGGCGGCGACGATGGTGCCGGGCTGATCGGCGTTGGCGAACACCAGGGTGAAGTGGCCTTCCAACCGGCGTAGCACAGCCAGCACCGAACCGGCGAAATCACCGGCCGTCTCCCCATGCTGATACGCCCGCGCCACCAGGTGTACCGCGACCTCGGTGTCGGTGTCGCTGGCAAACTCCACGCCGGCTGTCTCCAGCTCCTGGCGCAGGGCCGGGAAGTTCTCGATGATGCCGTTGTGGATGACGGCGATCTTGCCGGCGGCGTCGCGGTGTGGGTGCGCGTTGCGGTCGGTGGGGCGACCGTGGGTGGCCCAGCGGGTGTGGCCCAGGCCGGTGCTGCCGGTCAGCGCGGCCGGCGCCATGTCAGCCAGCGCCTCCTCCAGCTTGGCCAACCGGCCGGCACGACGACGTATGGTGAGTTTGCCGGTGCCGTCGACCAGTGCGATTCCCGACGAGTCGTAGCCGCGGTACTCCATCCGGCGCAGCGCGTCCATGACGACTTCGCAGGCAGGGCGCTGCCCGACATAGCCGACGATTCCGCACATTCTGATCAGGGTAGTGCAAGGGCAACCGCCCGACGTCCGCGCCGAACGTCGAATCGTCGGGCCTGATCGGGCAAAATCGCCCAACGACTCGACGTTCGACGCCTCCTACTCGGGGTCCGCCAGGAGCGCACCCGGCGGGTGATGCCGTCCGGATCCATTGCTATTCATATCAAGTTCCCATTGAACGGAAACTCTTGTCACCTGATGTATTTCTGACGTTTTCGTTTGCTTCATTGCACCAACAGTGAGTGCACATAAGCTCAGGATATCGGTAACGCTAGCAATCCCCGAACCGTCATGTGAATACGAGGCCCGCAACCGGGAAGACGGTACCGGAGCCAGCGGAAAGGACTACGTTGTTGACGATCGCGTGATCACGACTGTACGAGGTTTTGGAGCAACCGCCACAGGCGAATTATGCTACAGATCAGGAGTTTCGCCGTGCCCGGTGATCGCTGCAAAACCGCGCAGCTGTTTTGCCCTCAGCCCTTTCAGTAGACATCAATGCCGATAGTCCAGCCACCCGGTAACCGCGTTTGGGTGCGTGCCACGGATTCCACTGGCGCAAATATTCCACAACGCGCAAACGCATCCGAACAAGCAACTCGACAATGTCGGTCGCGAAACTCGGCGCCGGGTTCAGCGAATGTTCAATAAATGTTAATTCAAGACTCGCGAGCAGGCCGCATGGGAAAAGGATGCCTTTTGATCTCGCCGGCCGCGCCATCTTCCAGGAGGGAATCATGACTGCTGTTCTGTACGACGATGTGGTGACGGTGACAACCCCGCCCGCGCCGAGGCTGACGTTAGCGCCAGCGCCAAAGCAGTCGCCGAAGCGGCTGCATCAGCCGCCGACCCCAACGGGCGACCCGATGCTGGACGTAACTGCTCGTTTGCTGAGCATTCCGCTGCGCCACGTGTACGCAGTGCTTTGGCGGGCGGGGCTGATACAGGTCACGGCTTAGCGGGAGGCCGGCGGATACGCGCGCTCCGCCGCGGCGGTTGAGCACTGGTCTGGCGACCGGGCAAAGACGGTGCGCTAACGTCGACGCGTGGCCCGCATTCGCAAGCTCGTCGCCGCCCTCGGCCGCCGTGGCCCGCACCGGGTTTTGCGAGGTGACCTGGCCTTTGCCGGTTTGCCAGGGGTGGTGTACACGCCGGAAGCGGGACTGAACCTGCCCGGCATCGCTTTCGGTCACGATTGGCTCACCCCTACCGCCCGCTATTCGGGTCTGCTGGAGCATTTGGCGTCGTGGGGCATAGTGGCCGGCGCTCCCGACACGCAGCGAGGTCTGGCACCTTCGGTGCTCAACTTGGCCTTCGACCTGGGCACCGCCCTCGACATCGTCGCGGGTGTGCGGCTCGGGCCCGGCAACATCAGCGTGCACCCCGCCAAGCTCGGCGTGGTAGGCCACGGTTTCGGCGGCTCAGCCGCCGTGTTCGCCGCGGCCGGCATGCCGGCCAAACCAGCAGCCGTGGCCGCAATCTTCCCGACCATTACGAGTCCCCCAGCCGAGCAGCCGGCCGTGACACTGAAAGTCCCGGGGCTGATTTTCACCGCACCGAAAGATCCGAAGACGCTGAATTCCAACGCCCTGTCGCTTTCCCGCGCCTGGCAGACCGCCACGCTACGCATCGTCAGCAAAGCCGAGCCGGGCGGCTTGATTGAGGGCCGGCGACTGAGCCAGGTGGTCGGGCTGGCCGGCCCGCACCGGCGCACGCAGCGATCGGTTCGGGCGCTGCTGACCGGGTACCTGCTCTTCGTGCTCGGCGGCGACAAGGCTTATCGCGACTTCGCCAATCCGGACGTGGACTTGCCCAAGACGGTCCCGGTGGACCCTGAGGCGCCGCCGGTCGCCCCGGAGGAGAAGATCGTCGCGCTACTGAAGTAAAAGGTCAGCGTCGACCCGGTCTAGCCCACGCAACCGACCGCACCGTCGGCGCGCCATAATCGTCGTGATAAATATCGTTGATGCGAATCGGGATCGCCCTGGATTACTCGGGCGGCTTTCACGAAGCCGTCGACCGAATCGTCGAACTCGAGAAGGCCGGCATCGACGTCGCGGCGGTGGCCGAGGCGTATTCGTTCGACGCCGTCAGCCAATTGGGGTATCTGGCCGCCAAGACCAGCACCGTCGAATTGGCGTCTGGGGTGTTACCCATCTATATCCGGACGCCGTCGCTGTTGGCGATGACCGCCGCGGGCTTGGACTTCGTATCCGACGGTCGATTCCGCCTCGGGATCGGCACGTCCGGACCGCAGGTGATAGAGGGCTTTCACGGCGTCGAGTTCGACGCGCCGATAGGCCGTACCCGCGAGATTGTGGAGATCTGTCGACAGGTGTGGCGCCGGGAACGGGTGCAATACGACGGCAAGCACTATCAGGTCCCATTGCCCGCGGATCGCGGAACAGGTCTGGGCAAACCCCTTGCGCTCATCAATCACCCTGTACGCGAACGCATTCCGATCACGATCGCGGCGCTGGGGCCGAAGAACGTCGAGCTCACCGCCGAGATCGCCGAGGGCTGGCAGCCGGTCTTCTACCACCCGGAGAAAGCCGACTCGGTCTGGGGTGCGGCGCTGGCGGCCGGCGCCGCCAAACGGGATCCCGCACTGGGCCCGCTAGACGTTATGGTGCACGCGTCGCTGGCCATCGGAGATGACGTCGTTGAACGGCTGGCATGGGTCAAACCGCAGCTGGCCCTCTATATCGGCGGTATGGGCGCCAAGGGCCGTAACTTCTACCACAGCCTGGCGACACGCTATGGGTTCGGCGAGGTAGCCGACCGGATTCAGGAGCTGTACCTGGCCGGCCGCAAGCGGGAGGCCATCGACGCGGTGCCCGACGAATTGGTGCGTGGGATCTCGCTGGTCGGCCCACGCGGATTCATCGCCGAACGCCTGGCCGCGTTCAATGAGGCCGGCGTGACAACGCTTTTGGTGAGCCCAGTGGCGGCCGACCCCGGCGAATCCGTGCGCTATGTCGAGGAAGTACTTGAACTGCGGACCGCCTGACCTGTCACTGCCCTGCCTGCGGAAGCTCGTCTGCGGCGATCTCACACGGCGTTGATCCATTCGACGGGTTGGGCGGCGACCCGTTCACCTGTGGCACCGCTCCGCCGGTCGGCGGCACGTCACCCGGCGGCGGTACGTCACCCGGCGGCGCGTTCCCCGGTGCAGCCGCCTCCGCGAGCTCGGGCTCTTCGGCCTCTTGGGCCTCTTGGGCCTCGTCAGGGTCGTCAGGGTCGTCAGCCTTGGCATCGGGCTTGTCGTCAGCGTCCTGATCGTCGTCAGCATCCTCGTCGTCAGCATGCTCGTCGAAAGGATTCTTGGTGCCCGGTGGATCGTCAAAATTCGACGGATCGGTGAGCGGGTCAACCGCCGAACCCAGCAAACCACCCATCGCATCGACGATCCGGCTGGCGAGTCCGCCGAGACC
>JBEKNM010000296.1:0-5896 GCA_049522835.1 Mycobacterium sp. | reverse complement strand
ACACTGATGAGCACCAAACGGCCGCCGACCCGGCCGTAGAGCCGGCGCAGCACTTCGGCGGCGCGCTGCGCCACCGGCGGCCCGGAGATCCCCCCGGTGCCCAGCTCGTCGACTCCCGGTGTGATCAGGCCGTCACGCGACACCGTGGTGTTGGTCGCAACGATGCCGGCCAGGCCCAATTCGACTGACAGGTCCGCGATGTCGTCGATGTCGGAATCGGAAACATCGGGCGCGATCTTCACAAGTACGGGTGCTGACGTTGCTGAGGCTTCCAAGAGGACGCCTTCGAGGATGGGCCGCAGCGACTCGACCGCCTGCAGATCGCGCAGACCTGGCGTGTTCGGCGAGCTGACATTGACCACCAGATAGGAGGCCAGCGGGCCGACCAGCCTGGCGCTTGCCCGGTAGTCATCGACGGCGTCGGCGACCGGGGTTGTCTTTGACTTGCCGATGTTCACCCCGATCGGTACCTCGGGGCGCTGCCGCGCGAGCCGGACTGCCAGTGCCCCGGCGCCACGGTTGTTGAACCCCATCCGGTTCAGCAGGGCGCGGTCGGCGGGTAGCCGGAACATGCGTGGCGCCGGGTTGCCGGGCTGCGGATGGGCGGTGACGGTTCCGACCTCGGCGTACCCGAAGCCCAATGCACCCCAGGTGAGCAGTCCCATGCCGTCTTTGTCGAATCCGGCGGCCAGCCCGAGCGGTCCGGGAAAACGCACCCCGAACACCGTGCTGGCCAGCACCGGATCGGTGCGGCCAAGCCGGTGCAGCAACCGGCGCACTGGCACGACGGCCGTGAGGCCGCGCAGCGCGGCGAAAACCAGCGTGTGGATGCGCTCGGGCGGAACTAAAAACAGCAGCCTGCGCACTAGGCCGTACACCCGATGATCGCGCGGGTGGCTCACCGTCACAGTTCCGGTTGGTCGGGGCGCCGGCTATTCAGACGAGACTTCTTGCGGCGCAATAATATTCGTCGGCTTCCGTCGGTATAGAGCCGCACCCGCGTCAGCTCCCAACCGCGATATTCGGCTTCAATCGACAGCCGGGTGGAGGCGCTGAGCCGGGTCACGTCCGGGGGCAGGCGCAACGGCACCCACTCGTATTCGTCCGACATTTCCGTGTCCCAGCCCGCGGGCAACCGACTCCGCCGCGGCGCGGGCCCGACGCTCACCGGGTGCCCGCCGCGTGCTCGATGACCTGGACTCCCGCACCCGACGCCGACACCACGTACAAGGTGTCCGACGCTTCGTCAAAGGCCAGCGAGTTCGGTTGCTGCACGGTTGGGTAACGCACCTTTTCGACGGGAATTCCGGTTGTCAGATCGTAACCAATGACAATGTTCGATTCGGTTTGGGATACCCAGGCCAATCCGCGGGACCCGGCCAGGCCGTAGGGCGCCTGCCGCACCGGGTAGGCCTGGCGCAGGATCAGCGGGCTGACGCCGTACACCAGCAGTTGGCCGCCGCGTGTGTCAGCGACCAGGACCCGGCCCAGCGGATCGGCGGCCAGGTTGGTGGCGCCCTCGCCCGCCCGCAGCGCCTGCTCGGCTCGGCCATCGGCCCCGATCGTCGTCACCGACGTCTGCCCCCGATCCAGAACAACCGTCGTATTACCCTGTGTCACAAGGGAATCAACACGCGCAAAGATCTTGTTTCGGTTGCCGACAGTGGCGGTGCCGACACTGCTCGGGGTCTGGGAGGCAAGGGTGTAGACGGCGCCGTCGGCGCTGCCCAGGACCAGCTTGCCGTCGGCGCGGCGCGCGATCGCGGTGAATTCGGTCTGCTGGGCTTCGGCGATGTTGACCTGTGCCGTGTGGGCGGTGGCCAGATCGACCGTGAAGTAGCCGCCGCGCGTGGCCAGGTAGGCGGTGCCGCCGTCGTCGCCGGTCAACGCGGTCGCGGGCCCCGGCAGGATGATGACGCGCGGCGCGACCTGGGGATCACCGAAAACCGCGATGCTGGCCGCCGAGGTGGGGTCGGTGCCCGGGGTCAGGACTGCCAACTGGTGAGTGCTGCTGTCGAAGACCGCTGCCTGCGGGTGCCCGCCCAGCGGTCGCACCGCACCGGCGGGGTTCTGCGATACCGGCGGCGACTCGGCCGCGCGTGCCGGCTCGATCGTTGACGGGGCAGTATCGAGCGGATCCGACGAGCAACCCGTCATCAACGCCAGCAAAATCAGCGTGCCAAAAAAACTGCGTTGAACTGGTCGTTTATCACCACTACGGCGCAGCAGCAACGATTTCCCTTCGAATGCTGAACATGACATTCAAATTCTAAGGAACGGTTTCGCACCCAATAGGGCCATGTTGCTCACACCGAAGCTTATCGGCGAGGTATGGTCGCGATATGACCGTCACCGCTGACCGGCATATCGCAGACAACGGGTTTGCTGTCGAAGACATGTCGACAGGAATTTTCGCAAGCGGGTATGGACAAGTCGGTGACGGACGCAGTTTTTCGTTCCACATTGAGCACCGGTCACTCGTCGTCGAGGTTTACCGGCCGCGCCTGACTGGGCCAGTTCCTCAGGCTGAGGATGTGGTCGCGAGGTCGGTCCGCAGCCTGTTCGACATCGACCTCACCGACGAGCGCAGCCTGACCGCGGCGGTGCGTGACTCGGTCGCGAACGCAGCGCCGGTCTCGCGTTAGCTCGGCGACCAAATGCGGGCATAGCGTCACATCCGCCAGCAGCTGCCTGCACCGGGTACGGTCGTCGTCGTGCTGATCCTGCTGGGCGACGGGACGGTGGCCGCGACATGACCGTCATCTTGCTACGGCACGGCCGGTCCACCTCGAACACCGCGGGCGTCTTGGCTGGCCGTTCCGAGGGCGTCGACCTCGACGACAAGGGCCGCGAGCAGGCTGTGGGCCTGATCGATCGGATCGGTGAGCTGCCGATCCGGGCGGTGGTGTCTTCGCCGTTGCTGCGATGCCGGCGCACCGTCGAACCGCTTGCCCAAGCGTTGTGCCTTGAACCGCTCATCGAAGATCGGCTGGCGGAAGTGGACTACGGGGAATGGACGGGCCGCAAAATCGGCGACTTGGTGAGCGAGCCGTTGTGGCGGGTGGTCCAGGCTCATCCCAGTGCGGCTGTGTTTCCCGACGGTGAGGGTTTGGCGCAGGTCCAAGCACGCGCGGTTTCCGCCGTGCGCGAACACGACCGGCGGCTCGCTGACGGGCACGGCGGTGACGCGCTGTGGGTGGCCTGTACTCACGGTGACGTCATCAAGGCGGTGATCGCCGACGCATACGGCATGCATCTGGATAGCTTCCAGCGCGTCAATGCTGACCCGGCGTCGGTGAGTGTCATCCGTTACACCCAGCTACGGCCATTCGTGTTGCACGTCAACCACACCGGTGCGCGGCTGTCAGGCGCATTGCAGGCCGCGCCCCCACCCAAGAGCGAACCCAAGGCCGACTCCCAGGGTGACCGACCGGAGGGGCCGCAGGAAGAACATGGCGGGATGATGCCGTCCGGGGACGCGGTGGTCGGCGGCTCCACCGACTAATTCCGATTTCGTCCATTGAAGTGCGCCTCTGGACAAGCGAATCGCACGGCGATGGCGACTGCACGGTATTTTGGGAGATGCCATGGCCCGCGAAATTCATGTCTTCCGCACGCCCGACCGCTTCGTGGCCGGGACCGTTGGGCAGCCCGGAAACCGCACCTTCTACATACAAGCGGTGCACGACACCCGCGTGGTGTCGGTGATACTGGAAAAGCAGCAGGTTGCAGTGCTGGCAGAGCGCATCGGTGCGTTGCTGGTCGAGGTGAATCGCAGGTTTGGCACACCGGTGCCCCCAGAACCCGCTGAGATCGACGACCTGAGCCCGTTGGTCATGCCCGTCGACGCGGAGTTTCGGGTCGGGACCATGGGCCTGGGCTGGGACTCGGAGGCTCAAACCGTGGTGGTCGAATTACTGGCAGTTACCGACGCCGAATTCGACGCCTCGGTTGTGCTCGACGACACCGAGGAGGGTCCCGACGCGGTGCGTGTGTTCTTGACGCCGGAGTCGGCACGGCAGTTCGCCACCCGCTCCAACCGCGTCATCTCGGGGGGACGTCCGCCGTGCCCGCTCTGCGAGGAACCGTTGGACCCTGAGGGCCACATCTGTGCGCGCACCAATGGCTATAAGCGTGGCGCGCTGCTCGGGCCAGACGATGACCCCGAGGAATGACCACCGTGAGGTGTTGCGGGACGGCGAGCTGACGGTCATCGGACGCATCCGCTCAGCCAGTAACGCCACCTTTTTGTGCGAGTCGACGCTGGGCGAGCGCAGCGTGCACTGCGTGTACAAGCCAGTTTCCGGTGAGCAGCCGCTGTGGGACTTCCCCGATGGGACCCTGGCCGGACGCGAACTCGGCGCGTACCTGGTGTCGACGCACTTGGGTTGGAATATTGTGCCCTACACGATCATTCGTCACGGGCCGGCAGGTCCGGGCATGCTGCAGCTGTGGGTGCAGCAGCCCGGTGACGCGGTGGACTCGGATCCTAAGCCGGGCCATGACTTGGTTGACCTGTTTCCCGCCGACAAGCTTCAGCCGGGTTATCTGCCGGTGCTGCGGGCCTACGACTACGCGGGCGACGAGGTCATCCTGATGCACGCCGACGACATTCGGTTGTGGCGGATGGCCGTGTTCGACGTGCTGATCAACAACGCCGACCGCAAGGGCGGCCACGTCCTGCGCGACCTCGACGGCCGCATCTACGGGGTCGACCACGGCGTGTGCCTGCATGTCGAGAACAAGCTGCGCACCGTGTTGTGGGGCTGGGCAGGCAAGCCGGTCGACGACAAGACCCTGAAGGCCGTTGCCGGGCTTGCCGACGCTCTTAGCGGCGCGCTTGGCGAGGTGCTGGCCGGACTGATCACCCACGCAGAAATCGCGGCGCTGCGCAGGCGCGCGTGTGCGTTGCTGGACAATCCGGTGATGCCTGGACCGAACCGGCATCGCCCGATACCCTGGCCGGCCTTTTAGAGCCGGCGGCGCAGAGCCGTCGTCGTCGTCGGCGATACTGAAGCGGTGACCCCGGCCCCCGATGAAACGAGGGACGACGTGTCAGACCTGACAGATGCCGCGCTGGCCGCCGATCTCGCTGCCGATGCGGGGGAGTTGCTGCTGAAAGTGCGCGAGGAGATCGGCTTCAGCCATCCATGGGCGCTCGGCGACGCAGGTGACTCGCTGGCAAATGCGCTGCTGCTGCGACGGCTGCGGGCCGAGCGGCCGGCGGACGCGGTGCTCAGCGAGGAAGCTCACGACGATCTGGTTCGGCTCAAGTGCGATCGGGTGTGGATCGTCGACCCATTGGACGGCACCCGCGAGTTCTCCACGCCCGGGCGCGACGACTGGGCGGTACACATCGCGCTGTGGCAGCGCCCCACCGACGGCCGGCGTGAAATCACTGACGCGGCAGTGTCATTGCCGGCCCGTGGGAACACGGTGTACCGCAGTGACACCGTCACCGCCGGCGCCGCGCGCGTAGGCATTCCCGACACGATAAGGATAGCCGTCAGCGCCACGCGGCCACCGGCCGTGCTGCACCGTATGCGGCAGACGCTGGCCATCCAGCCCGTGGCGATCGGCTCGGCGGGCGCTAAGGCCATGGCCGTCATCGACGGCGACGTCGACGCCTACGTGCACGCCGGGGGCCAGTGGGAATGGGATTCGGCGGCGCCGGCAGGGGTACTGATGGCCGCCGGGATGCACGCGTCGCGACTTGACGGCTCGCCGCTGCGCTACAACCAGCACGACCCGTACCTGCCCGACTTCGTGATGTGTCGCGCCGACCTGGCGCAGATTCTGCTCGGAGCCATCCGCCACGGTTGGCGTTAGGCCGACGGGCTTAGAGTCGTCGCTATGCAGTCGTGGCCTTCCGCGCAGGTTCCGGTGTTGCCGGGAC